>JANYCL010000182.1 GCA_025360355.1 Sphingobacteriaceae bacterium | reverse complement strand
CTTGTATCTAAATACCAACTTAATTCTTCAACAGGAATATTCATTTCTTTCATTCGTGTTTCTAACTTTTCCAAACGTTCTTCACGTTGCGAACCGCCAACAATTTCTCCAATGCCGGGAAATAAAATATCCATTGCTCTTACCGTTTTTCCATCATCATTCTGGCGCATGTAAAATGCTTTTATGTTTTTTGGATAATCAGTTAAGATAACGGGTTTATTAAAATGCTTTTCTACCAAATAACGTTCGTGCTCACTTTGAAGATCAACTCCCCATTCATTTATTAAATATTGAAATTTCTTTTTCTTGTTATGATTACTCTCACGTAAAATAGCAATTGCCTCGGTGTAAGTAACGCGCTCAAATTTATTATCGATGCAAAATTTCAACTTCTCAACTAAATTCATTTCGCTGCGTTCGTTCTGTGGTTTTTGTTTTTCCTCTTCCAATAAACGCTGCGATAAAAATTCAATATCTTCTTTATTATTTTCTAATGCATAATTAATAACGTAATGCAATAATTCCTCAGCTAAATCTGCATTGTCATTCAGGTCGTAAAACGCCATCTCCGGTTCTATCATCCAAAATTCTGCTAAGTGACGCGTTGTATTTGAATTTTCTGCTCTGAAAGTCGGACCAAATGTATAAATATCACCAAATGCCATTGCTGCTAATTCGCCTTCTAATTGTCCGCTCACCGTTAAGTTAGTCGGCTTACCAAAAAAATCCTGCTTAAAATCTATTTCACCTTTATCATTTTTCGGAATATTGTTCAGATCAAAATTTGTAACACGGAATGCTTCTCCAGCTCCTTCTGCATCACTGGTTGTAATAATTGGTGTATGTAAATAAACAAATCCTTTATCGTTAAAAAATTTGTGAACTGCATATGCTAATGAATGACGAATTCTAAAAACCGCACCGAATGTATTCGTACGGAAACGCAAGTGCGCGATCTCACGCAAAAATTCTAAACTATGTTTTTTTGGTTGAAGAGGAAATTTTTCAGGATCACTATCCCCTAAAATTTCAATATTCTTTGCAACCAATTCTACACTTTGTCCTTTACCTAACGACTGAATTAATTTTCCTGTAGCAGAAATAGCAGCGCCTGTTGTAATGCGTTTCACAATTGCTTCATCCAATAAGCCGAGCTCAACAACAACCTGTAAATTGTTATTGGTAGAGCCATCATTTAAAGCAATAAATTGATTGTTACGGAAGGTGCGAACCCATCCCTTAACAGTGATTTCCTGACTCTCAGGCTGTAAGCCTAAAACTGCTTTAATTTTAACTCTGCTCATAATTAATTTTTACGGTTACAAATTTGCGAAATTTTCGGGATATTACGCTCTTATTTACGTATATTTACACTCTTATTTTTTGGAGAATTAGCACAGTATGAAGAACATCAGGAACTTTTGCATTATTGCCCACATTGATCACGGAAAAAGCACCCTTGCTGATCGTCTTTTGGAATACACCAATACCATTAGCAAACGTGATATGCAAGCACAGGTTTTGGATGATATGGACCTTGAGAAAGAACGCGGTATTACTATAAAAAGTCATGCCATACAAATGGATTACCAATACAAAGGCGAAAAATTTGTTTTGAATTTAATTGATACGCCCGGTCACGTTGATTTTAGTTATGAAGTATCACGTTCAATTGCTGCCTGCGAAGGCGCTTTATTAATTGTTGATGCGGCGCAAGGAATTCAAGCACAAACTATTTCTAATTTATATTTAGCGTTAGAACACGATCTCACAATTATTCCCATTCTAAATAAAATTGATCTTCCAAGTGCGGAAGTTGAACTAGTAAGCGATCAAATTATAGATCTGTTAGGATGTAAACGTGAAGAGATCATGCTTGCCTCTGGTAAAACCGGACAAGGTGTGCATGAAATGTTAGAAGCTATTGTTAATCGCATTCCTGCACCAAATGGTAATGAAGACGGACCATTACAAGCTTTGATCTTTGATTCGGTATTTAATTCGTTCCGTGGTATTATTGCTTACTTCCGTATTTATAATGGTCAATTAAAAAAGGGCGACAAAGTAAAATTTGTGAATACAGAAATGGAATACAATGCTGATGAGATCGGTGTATTACGTTTAAAACAGGAGCCGCGCGATATTGTGAAAACAGGCGATGTAGGTTATATTATTTCAGGAATTAAAGTAGCGCGCGAAGTAAAAGTTGGCGACACAATTACAACTGTTGCTAATCCTTGTACTGATATTATTAAAGGTTTTGAAGATGTAAAGCCAATGGTATTCGCGGGTATTTATCCAATAGATACTGATGATTTTGAAGAGCTGCGTTACAGCATGGAAAAATTGCAATTGAACGATGCCTCTTTAACTTGGGAACCTGAAAGTTCTGCTGCACTTGGTTTTGGATTCCGTTGCGGATTTTTAGGAATGCTGCACATGGAAATTATTCAGGAGCGTTTGGAACGCGAGTTTAACATGAGTGTAATTACTACTGTACCTAACGTAAGTTACATTGCTTATAAAACTAACGCTGAAGTTATAACCGTAAACAACCCAAGTGATCTTCCTGATCCTGCACATATAGATTATATTGAAGAGCCTTATATAAAAGCCAATGTTATTACTAAATCAGAATTTATTGGTCCGGTAATGAGTTTGTGTATTGAAAAACGCGGACATATTGTGAATCAAAATTATTTAACTGCAGATAGAGTTGAATTGGTTTTTGAAATGCCATTAGGTGAAGTTGTGTTTGATTTCTTTGATAGATTAAAATCCATTTCTAAAGGTTATGCTTCATTCGATTATCATCCGATCGGAATGAAACAATCCGATTTAGTGAAATTAGATATTTTATTGAACAGTGAGCAAGTGGATGCTTTATCCGCTTTAATTCACAAAAGCAATGCTTACGAATTTGGAAAAAAGATCTGCGAAAAATTAAAAGAATTAATTCCACGTCAGCAATTCGAGATTCCCATTCAAACTGCCATTGGTGCTAAAATTATTGCTCGTGAAACCATTCGTGCAATACGTAAAGATGTAACAGCTAAATGTTATGGTGGTGATATTAGCCGTAAGCGTAAATTATTAGAGAAACAAAAAGAAGGTAAGAAAAAAATGAAACAGGTTGGCAGCGTAGAGATCCCACAAAGCGCATTTATGGCTGTACTGAAGCTTAACGATTAACGTAATAAAATCTTAATTTTCCCGTTATATATAAAGTTTGAAAGGTTTAAAATTCATATTGCTTCTAACAATCTGCTTTTTTAAAGGCTATGCTCAGCACAGTGATGGTTATGGTGTCAATTTGCCAAATTTTTACAAAGGCAAATTACATTTTGGTTTCATGTTAATTGTTAATCATACAGATTTCAGAATTCACACTAAAAACAATGCTGCTTTTCCGGATACAGTAATTGATGCCACTCGCTATAAGATAAGAAGTGTTTACACAAAAGGCGATCCGGGTTTTGCGCTGGGAATTGTTTGTGATACAAGATTACATGAATACTTACGTCTCCGCTTTACACCAAGCATTAGTTTTGCTTCGCGCTCATTAGAATATACTATGGAAAATTCTAAACACGACAGCTCAAAGATCTATGTAAAAAGCGTGGAGTCTACTTTTTTAATTTTTCCATTAGAAGCCAAATTACAATCCAAACGTTTAGGAAATTTCAGCGCTTATGTTATTGGAGGCGGAGGATATGCTCTTGATCTTGCTTCCAATAAAAAAGCAGCTAATGTAGGCAGCGGTACAAATCATCTTGATGATGCAGTACGCATTAAACGGGATGATTATTTTTGGTCGGCAGGCGCAGGAACCGATTTTTATTTAACCTATTTTAAATTGGGACTCGAAATCAAAATACTGAACGGCACAAAAAATCTAATTTACAAAGACAATAATATTTTTTCTAAAAGTGTAGATAAAGTAAACTCACGCATGGTGGTGTTCTCTATTACTTTCGAAGGATAATGTCAGGTCGAGCGGAGTCGAGACCTTTTTGATAATTAATACTGAGAGATAGAAACTCTCCACATTATGAAAAAAACAATTCAATTACAGTTGCCTCCTAAGGTAGCTTACACAGAACAACTTCTTAAAGAAGAA
This sequence comes from Sphingobacteriaceae bacterium, assembly GCA_025360355.1. Classification (GTDB taxonomy): domain Bacteria; phylum Bacteroidota; class Bacteroidia; order B-17B0; family Aurantibacillaceae; genus JAHEYG01. The sequence continues at coordinate 928 of JANYCL010000182.1, read as the reverse complement.
ATAGCTGAACAACTTTCTCTTTCTCCAAACGAAAAATTTTCTATTCAGCCGGTAAAACGAAGCATTGATGCACGAGGAAGAAATATTAAAATAAATTTAACGGTAGATGTTTTTATTAATGAAAGCATTCCCGAATTTAATTACAAGCCAAACTATCAATTCATAACCCATAATTCATCAATCATAACTATCATCGGTGCCGGTCCTGCCGGATTATTTGCCGCTTTACGTTGTTTAGAATCCGGCATTAAACCAATTATTATTGAGCGGGGCAAAGATGTACAAAGCCGTCGTCGCGATCTGGCTGCAATTAATAAGGAACATATTGTAAATCCTGAAAGTAATTATTGTTTTGGTGAAGGCGGTGCTGGAACTTACAGCGACGGAAAATTATATACACGATCAACTAAGCGCGGTGATGTAGATAAAATTTTGAAGACGCTTGTATATCACGGCGCGTCCGAAGAAATTTTGGTAGATGCGCATCCGCATATCGGCACAAATAAATTACCACAAATAATTTCTAACATTCGCGAAACCATTTTAAGATTTGGGGGTGAGATCTATTTTGAACATAAATTAATCGATATTATTTCTGAAAAAAATAAAATAAAAGAAATTACTGTTTTAGATCTGAAAACAAATTCTGATAAAATATTCCCCATTCAAAAACTAATTTTAGCAACCGGACACAGCGCAAGAGATATTTATGAATTACTAAATAAAAAAAATATTTTAATTGAAGCTAAACCTTTTGCAATGGGTGTACGCGCCGAACATCCTCAGGAATTAATTGACCGAATTCAATACCATTGCGGTTCAATAACAGAGGTAAATGAGAAACGTTCGTATTTACCCGCGTCTAATTACAGTTTTGCGCAACAAGTTGATGGTCGTGGTGTATATTCCTTTTGTATGTGTCCCGGCG
>JANYCL010000166.1 GCA_025360355.1 Sphingobacteriaceae bacterium | reverse complement strand
GCTGTATTTAGTAAAGTAGGAGATAATTTTAATGATTTTTATAATAAGCATTTACCTTTCCAATTAACCAATGCACAAAAACGTGTTGTAAAAGAGATCCGTACCGATATGGGAAGCGGTCATCAAATGAATCGTTTATTGCAAGGTGATGTCGGCAGCGGAAAAACATTAGTGGCTTTATTAAGTATGTTGCTGGCAATTGATAATGGATATCAATCGTGTATTATGGCGCCGACAGAAATTTTAGCTAATCAACATTTTGTTACTATCACGGAGTTATTAAAAGGCATCGGAACGAAAATTGCTTTATTAACGGGCTCATCAACAACTAAAGAAAGAAAAAAAATACATGCTGACCTTGAAAGCGGAGAATTAAAAATTTTAATTGGAACACACGCTTTAATTGAAGATAAAGTTAAGTTTGCGAATTTAGGTTTAGTGGTGATCGATGAACAACATCGTTTTGGTGTAGCACAACGCGCTAAATTACGTGATAAAGGAAAAGTGTCGCCGCATATTTTAATTATGACAGCAACGCCTATTCCAAGAACTTTAGCAATGACTTTTTATGGTGACTTGGATACTTCTGTTATTGATGAAATGCCGCCGGGAAGGAAACCAATTCGAACTTCACATTACATGGAAACACAACGTTTGCGTTTAAATGGTTTTATGAAAGAACAGATTGCATTAGGCAGGCAAATTTATGTTGTGTACCCGCTTATTAAAGAAAGCGAGAAATTAGATTTTCAAAATTTGCAAAAAGGACATGATGATCTATTGAAAGAATTTCCGCCGCCAAAATATCAAATTAGCATTGTTCACGGTAAGTTAAGTTCAGAACAAAAAAATAGTGAGATGCAACGTTTTATAAAAGGGGAAACGCAAATAATGGTAGCCACGACTGTAATTGAAGTTGGAGTAAATATTCCAAACGCATCTGTAATGGTAATTGAAAGCGCAGAACGATTTGGTTTATCTCAATTACATCAATTGCGCGGAAGGGTGGGGCGGGGCGGCGATCAATCGTATTGCATATTAATGACCTCTTACAAATTAGGAGTTGATAGCAGAACAAGAATGGAAACAATGGTACGTACAACAGATGGTTTTGAAATTAGTGAGGTAGATCTAAAATTACGCGGTCCGGGTGATATTGAAGGAACGCAACAAAGCGGTGTGTTAGATCTGAAAATTGCGGATCTGGTTCGCGACGGACAATTAATTCAATTAGCAAGAACAGCAGCGCAAACAATTTTAAATGAAGATCCTGATCTGGCTTTTGAAAAAAATAGAATTTTACATAAAGGATTAATTCAACGCGAAAAAACAAGACCGGATTGGGCAAAGGTTGGTTAACGCATTATATAAACATGTCCGCGGTAGTTATGTTCGTTATCGTAAATATCTTTTACAAAAACACGCCATACATAAACTTCATCAGTTGCTTTGCTGCCGCCATAATTTCCATCCCATTCTCCTTTTGTATCGGTAGTTTTATAAATTAAAACGCCCCATCGGTTATAAATTTCAAATTTGTAATCGGTATCAACCCAGCCTGTGCCTTTCGGAAAAAAAGTATTGTTGTGTTCATCTTTATCAGGAGAAAAAGCATTTGGCATCCAAAAATTAAAACCTTCTGTCACACAAATTTGTTTTGTGATCGTATCAGCACATGAACTGGAATTAGAAGCAACTAATTGTAAATTATAACAACCAGCATCTAAAAAGACATGTTCAATTTGGCCGCCGTTCGATAGAAAATTACCATCCAGCGACCAGGACAAATTTGTTGCGTTAACCGAAGCGTTATCAAAAGTTCCAACATTATTATTTAGATCAATAAACGCAGGATGCTGAACAAAATCGGCAAGCGGTTTACCAAGAACAGTAATAATATTTGGTTTTATTAAAGTGAATTTACAACCAAAACTATTCGTTATAGTTAAAGCAACACTGTAATTTCCGGCTTTGGTATAACAATGTGTAACGGCAGGACTTTGCACAGGTAAAGAAAAATCACCAAAACTCCATAGAGCAGTTGTTGTACCTGTTGATGTATTATTGAATTGTGTACACAATGGTACGCAGCCTGTCGGATTACCAACTGTGAAAGAAGGATTCTGCACTTGGAAGACCGTAATACTAACTGTTGTGCTAACCGGTGTTGTGGAACAACCATCCTTGATCGTTACAGTATAAATTGTTGTGGTTTGCAAATTCACACTAATGCTATTGGTAGTTATATTTCCCGGCATCCACAAATACGTGTAAATACCATTTCCTCCATTTGCGTTTACAGTAACAGAAGTTGTAACATTTGGACAAACGGTTAAACTATTAGCGCCGGCATTAATAGTAATTGGTGCATTAACCGTAACGGAATAAACTTTTGGTGCACCTGCACAACCCTTACTATCGGTAACAGTTAAAGAAAAAGCAGTTGTGGTAGTGGGGGTGACCGTTACAGAACTTGTTGTTAAACCACCGGGCTGCCAGTTGTAAGTATATCCGGGCGTACCTCCTGCAACCGTTGAACTTAATGCTGCACTTTGTCCGAAACAAACTACACCATTACCCGAAACACTATAGGTCATTGCAGGCGGTTCAGTAATTGTAACTGTTGTTTGTGTATAACATCCTAAAGCATCTGTAATTTTTACGGAGTAAGTTCCCTGACATAAATTATTTATGGTAGCTAAAGTTCCGTTTGGAATTCCTAACCATGTGAA
>JANYCL010000140.1 GCA_025360355.1 Sphingobacteriaceae bacterium | reverse complement strand
GTTGAAAAAAGGAACGAAATTAAAATTTACCCGAATCCAGTAAGTAATAAAATTAAAATTACAAGGGAGGAATATTTTGAATCGGGAACTGTTGTAGAAATAACTAATTATTTTGGACAAACTGTTTTCAAATCCATATTTAAAAACGAAATTGATGTTTCGGAACTTTCAAATGGATATTATACTTTAAAAATTAGTTCGAAAGACGGAACTAGATATTATTCGAAATTCATCAAGCAGTAACGAAACTAACTTCTTTCCCAATTTTCGGAAATTTCCATTTGTAATTCTTTGCGGAACTTTTTGTCCACTTAAAGAAATTACCCAGACTCATGGTGTGTTTGTAATCGTGGAGAGTCAAAAGAATAAAGAAAACATAAATTAATTTTGGATTCGTGCTGCGGTTCAAAATTAAAATGGTGAACATGGTAATGCCGAGATCACCGAAATGTCCGAACTCAATTGCATCTTTTAAAGCTTGATCGGGAACACGAATTGCAAAGCCGTGATTTTTTGTAAGACCTTCAACAATTTTTCCGCTCCAGGGTTTAAAAGTAAATTCTCTTTTATTGGTAATGAAACCAATTCCTTTAGGAAAAAGCACCGACAAGAACGCACGTTGTGAACGCATTTTCTTCGCAATTTTTTTCAGATCTTCATCTGTAACATTTACATTCGCTTCGGCTTGCATGTGTTTCTCAACCTTTTCTTTGATCCATTGCGGATCGTGATTATAATTTTCAGGTTTAATAAAACTTGTTTCGAAAGTAGTGAGATCTAATTTAGAGTAGGGCGGAAGTAATTTTGTTTTCTTTGCTTTCCAGCCCTTATTAATATCATCATAACTTACTTTATATTCATTCGCCCAAGCTGAATCAGGTCTGTAAAAAATAACCTGCGATGCAAAAGGAATAAAATAATCAGCATTCAAAACATCAACGATCCCATTTAAATAATCAATGTATTTCGATTTATCTTTTATGGAAACGTATTCGCTGTTCTTCCGAAAACTATTTACAATACTCGCGGGCGAATAACTACTCAATACGACAATTTTTTTCCCCGCCATGTTCTTTGCAATGAATTCCTGCAAATGTTTTAATTGCGATTTCGCAGGTTTTGCATCATTCAAATTAATAATAACAGCTTTCGGCGTATCAATGACTAAACAACTATCATCATTCAACAGCGGAATACTTAAAATGGATAAATTTTCTTCCAGTTTATACCAATTAAAAGGCTTTAACGACTTAGTTTTATTTCCCTGTTCAGCCAAAAAAGTACTGATATTATCTTGCGGTAAAAGCGGAGAAATATAAGTTGGGTTTTTACCTAATTTTCTAATACTCGCAGTATGAAAATGGTCAGGATGTTCATGCGTTACATAACAATATTTCACATCAGAAAGTTCTGCTAATTGCGCTTCCGACGGATAGTTTTGAAGCCACCAGCTCCGCCAATATACCGAGCCAATTAACCAGGGGTCCGTTAGTAAAACAGCCTTATTTTGGTCGTTTTTTACCACCAAACTGGCGTGTCCTATAGTTTCAATTACCATTTCAGAGGCAAAAGTACATATTTAATGGATATTATATTTAGTCCCTGATAAAACTCATTTTGTCTATAAATGCAACCTTTTCAGGTTCGTTTCGTATACGATTAAGCCCATTGATAAAAAAAGGCCGGTAATTCATTAATCTAAAGAAAAAGTAAGTCTGTCGGATTTTTGAATTGACGAGTACAAAAGCCCTTATCTTTACTTAGTATGCTTGATAAAAAAGTAATTATCCCAAAAACAAATCAAACTCCTCAGGTTGAGTTTGACATGGAGATTAAGCATGTGTCCATGAAAGGAAAGATCATTCCTGAAAATCCTTTCGATTTTTTCGATCATTTTAATTTAACTTTTGATAAATACATACAAGCGCATCCTGATAATTTAGTTATCAATATGCAGCTTGATTATTTCAATACTGTTTCCTCGAAATTATTATCTAAATTCTTTCAAAAGGCAGTTAGTAATTCACGCCCAACCTTAAATTGGTATTACGAAAAAGATGATATCGAATTAAAAGAAGCCGGCGAAGATTACGCACAGATAATTAATTACCCGATAAATTTAATTGAGTTAGACGAGTAGTACTACTCTTTTTCTTTCAGGAATTTTTCCAAACCGTACATTTCATCACGTAAACGCGCAGCTTCTGCAAAATCCAATTCTTTTGCTGCACGTAACATTGCTGATTTTATTTTGCCAATTTGTTTTCGTAATTCTTCAGCGCTCATGTATTGTACAACCGGATCTGCAGCAAAACTGATGCCTTCATTTTCGGCGTAAGCTTTTACTATTTTACCGTCAACAGTTACTTCAATACCAAAACCCGGAGTGTTTAATGCTTTTTTTCCGGCTTGTGTTGGCGTGATGCCGTGTTTGAAATTATATTCAATTTGTTTGTGACGTCTGCGTTCTGTTTCATCGATCGTATATTTCATGCTTTTGGTTATTCTGTCAGCGTACATGATAACTCGTCCGTTCACATTACGAGCGGCACGACCGCTTGTCTGCACTAAACTTCTTTCATTTCGGAGAAATCCTTCTTTGTCTGCATCCAAAATTGCAACTAAAGAAACTTCTGGAAGATCTAAACCTTCACGTAATAAATTTATTCCGACTAAAACATCAAACATTCCAACTCTGAGCTGACGTAAAATTTCAACGCGGTCTAAAGTATCCACTTCCGAATGAATGTAACGGCATCGTACATTTAATTTGGTTAAATATTTTGTGAGTTCTTCTGCCATTCTTTTTGTGAGAGTTGTCACCAGAATGCGTTCATCTTTTGCAGCGACCTTATGAATTTCATCAAGCAGATCATCTACTTGATTTAAACAAGGACGAACTTCAATAATTGGATCCAAAACTCCTGTCGGACGAATTAATTGTTCCACAACAACGCCTTCTGCTTTTTCTAATTCGTATTCTGCAGGAGTTGCGCTGATGTAAATTGTTTGATTCAATAAAGTTTCAAATTCTTCAAATTTTAGCGGACGGTTATCCAAAGCCGAAGGCAAACGGAAACCAAACTCTACTAAATTTTGTTTGCGGGAAAAATCGCCGCCATACATTGCGCGAATTTGTGGAATGGTAACATGACTTTCATCGATCATCATTAAAAAATCATTCGGAAAATAATCCATTAAACAAAACGGGCGCATTCCGGTAGTTCTGCCATCAAAATAGCGCGAATAATTTTCGATGCCGCTGCAATAACCAAGTTCGCGCATCATTTCCAGATCGTAATTCACGCGTTCTTCAATTCGTTTTGCTTC
>JANYCL010000120.1 GCA_025360355.1 Sphingobacteriaceae bacterium | reverse complement strand
TGTTTCTTTACTCAATGGTTTCATTTTAAAATTAGTAACAACACCTTGCAGTAAAGCTAATTTATCAGTAGGTTTTAAATTTTGGGAAATTAATGCACTTGCACAAAAAACAAATAACGAAAGGATAAAAATTTTCTTCATGGTAATTGGTTTAAAGGATAATGCAAAAATTTTAAAAAGTCACTTTGCCTGCCGTGAATATTTTTTTCAATCTTCATAAATAAAAATTATTCACGGTTCAATCTACTTCCTTCTCCGCCCCAGCGATACGTATCAATTTCTATACCTGCAATATCAATAACTCTATCCACAACAGTGGCGGCTAAAGTTTCAAAATCAGTTGGCAAAGAATAAAAAGAAGGCGAGGCCGGACAAATAATTCCGCCCGCTTCTGTTACCGTTTTCATGTTATTAATGTGAATCAAACTTAAAGGTGTATCGCGGGTCATTAAAATTAATTTACGGCGTTCCTTTAACATTACATCGGCAGCACGAGTTATAAGATCGTTGCTTATTCCTCCCGCAATTCGTCCTAAAGTTCCCATGCTGCACGGACAAATGATCATGCAATCAAATTTTGAAGAACCCGATGCAAAGGGTGCGTTGAAATCTGTTTTAGAATAAAAAGTAAATCCGTAAGACAAAAATGATTCTGATCCTAATTCATGTTTCCAAACATCTTTAGCATTATCGCTCATTACAACAGCAACAGTTTCTATTTGCTCGCTTGCTTTTTTTAATTTATCTAAAAGCACTTTTGCATATACACTTCCGCTCGCGCCTGTAATTGCGACAACGATTTTATATTTCTTCTTTTGACTCACGCGATTTTCGGGATTTTATTTTATACGAAAGAACAACTTCCATAATATTATTATAACTGCCCTTACTAAAAGTTTTGGCAAATAAATTATTGTAATAAGGCTGTACAAAACCTTTGGGCCATGGCCGAACTGTAAGATAAGAGTTATTCATTCTAACCTCAACACCGATCTGTGGCTTGATCATCATGCCTAGACCAATATTAAAACTGTATTCAGATCTCTCAAAAGGATAAAGTCCTGTAAAATTTCCAAGATCACTGCTGGCTTCATAATAATTAATGAGATAACCATAGGAAAGTCCGGCTGTATAAAAGAATTTGTTGTGTTGCCATCTGTAATTTAAAGGGATCTCAATATAATTTAAACGTAAGATGTAATATGAATAATCGAACTTTGAAGGATTCTGATTATGTCGCGCTCCTTTTTGAATATATACGATCCCGAATTCTAAGGAATGTTTCTTTTTTAATAACGCATTAAGATATAAACCTCCCGTTAGTCCTAATTTATTATATCCATCGTATTTATCGCCATGAACCTGACAAGCAGTTATACCTAAGGCTGGCTTAAGAGTGAACTTACTGATTTCCTGCGATTTAATGGAAAATATCGCAATGCAAAACAAAAATATGTACCATACCTTATTCACCCAAATCCTTATTTCTACCAAATTTAGGTCTTTTTTTAAAATTTTCTTAAATTAGATTAAACCTTTAACAAGTATTATGGTCTTAGATATAGAAACCGAAATTATTTAGAAATATAAAACCCGTAGGATAATATCTGGGGACAAAAAAAAATCAATAATTAACCAACTCTGAGGATATTATCCAACGGGTTAAAAACCAAAAATTATGAAAACCAAACAAGTGATTTTAACCCTTAGCACTGTAGTATTAGCAGGATCGTTAATGCTAACAAGTTGCAGAAAGAAAACTAAAGAAGAAGAAAAACCGGATGATGACCAAACTGAAGCTTCTGATCATACAGTAGCAGAAAACACAATGAATGATGTTGAAGGAATAGGTTCTCAAGGTTCTGAGAATGGAAGTTTATCAACCTATCGAATGGGTGGAAATGAAGCAATATTTACTTCAAGTTGTACAACTGTTACTTCGAACACTGTTTCGAAAACTGTTACTGTTGATTTCGGTTCATCACCTTGCTTATGTGCAGATGGTAAAATGCGTTCTGGTAAATTGATCTTTGATTATTCAACCTCAACCAACACTATTATGCCAATTTATTACCGTACACCCGGTTTTAAATGTTCTGTTGCTTCACAAAATTATGTTGTAGATAGTTATACTGTAAATATTATAAATAAAACCTTGGAGAACATTACACCGCTTGCAAGTGTTAGTCCGAGTTTAGTACCGGGCACTATGTTAACCTGGAGTATTTCTGCTAACGTAAATATTATTAAACCAAGCGGCGGCGGAACAATTTCTTGGATATGTAACCGCACCAAAAAATTATTGAACACAGCTAGTACAACATGTTATAACGGTCAAGGTATTCCAATTATTTGGTCGCAAGCTAAAATTCAGTTAGATGGTACTGCAAGTGGTACAACTGCATCTGGCAATAGCTACACTTCTAACATTATTGCATTAGTGAGAGATTTTGGAGGATGTACTCTATTAGGTGGCAGACACCCTTTCATTTCTGGTGACATACAATTTACACCCGGAACAAAAGCAACACGTTATATTAACTTCGGTTCAGGAACTTGTGATAACAACGGAACCATTACCATAAAAGGAATAACTTATGCATTTAGTTTCTAAAAAATAATTTTTAAATGTATGAAAAGCCCTTCGTAGAAATACGCGGGGTTTTTTATTTTTTTTCGGGCTGTGGCAGATCAAACTTTACTTCGCAGCCGGGTAACATTGCTCTTATAACTTCGATCTCTTCTTTTGATATTGGATTGCCGCGGAGATCTAACAAAGCTAAATTTTCAAGCTGCGCAATTGAATCGGGTAGTTTTGATATTTTATTATTGCGCAACGACATTAACCTGAGTTTTGTTGCCAAATAAATATTGGCTGGAATAGTTGTAATTGGATTATCCTCCAAAACAAAAACTTCAAGGTTTGGTAAACGCTCGAAATGTGAAGTCAAATAATGTGTATTGGTTTTTGATAGATACAAAAATTTCAGACTTTGTATTTTAAAAATTTGTTTCGGAAAACTATCCATTATACAATTTTCTACCTGGAAGTCCTGAAGGTTTTTTAAATATTTTAAAGTCACCGGTAATTTTAAAGTATCATCAGTATCGGTGAACTTAATAGTTTTTAATTTTTGTAAATAGGCGATCTCAGCAGGTAAACTGTCGATCTTTGTATTGCTTAATTCCAGATGATAAAGATTCTGCATTTTTTTAAAATCGGGAGGAAAGGCAGTGAACTGATTATTATAACTGGCAAAATAAACCAGATTAGCCATTTCACCAATATTTTTCGGAAATTCTGTTACTTCATTACCGCTTAATTTTAAAACCTGGAGATCTTTTAATTTATAAAGCTTCTGATAATCTTTCGGATCCAGTTTTTTATAACTCAGATCCATTTTATACACGCCGCCTTCAACTTTAAGTGCATCTTTAAGGTCAACATAAACTTTGCTGCCCATCGGACCGTATTTTTCAAATTCTTTTTGGGAGAATAAACTTGTTGAAACAACAAAGCAAAAGAGATATGTGATTTTCCGGATCAAAATACTTTAGCAAGCTAAAAAATAATTAATGGTAATTATTAAATATTTTCCAACTTAATTCATAGGCCTTTGTTAATTCAGTAGTATTTAAATTCAATTGGATGGAATTAGTTTGAGTGTATCCTATAAGATCTTCTGTTGCCATATTCCCGGTTAGATCTTCTTTGGC
>JANYCL010000061.1 GCA_025360355.1 Sphingobacteriaceae bacterium | reverse complement strand
CTTTTTCAGTATAATTAGTAAATGATCTTTTACTTATGTCGAATTTACTTAAGCCGTTGCTTGTTGCAAACCAAATTTTTCCTTGTTTGTCTTCCAAAACAGAATAAATACTATTGGATCCAAGTGAATTTACAGAGTCGGAAAAAGCGTATTTAATAATGGATGTTTTTTTATCTACGTTTCCATTCTCCACAAAACAAGCTCCTCCTCCATCAGTTCCCAACCAAATATTTCCTTTCGAATCATTATAAATGGCGGTGATCTTATTACTGCTTATTCCTTCGGCCTCAGTATAATTTTTGATCACTTTTGTTTTCGTATCCAACACAAACAAACCATCTCCGTAAGAACCGATCCAGAGTTTATCATTCTTATCTAAACACATCGAGACAACAGTTCCGCCTAATTCATTGCTTAAATACGTTTCTTTTGTACCGGTGATTTTATTGTATTTAAATACGCCAACTCCCCAGGTTCCTATCCAAATATTATTTTCCCTATCTCCGGTTAACGATAAAACATAATTCTCCTCAATAACTTTACTAAAGTCTTTTATCTGTTCAGTTTTAGGATCAAATGCCTTGAAGAATTTTTCTCCTGCTATCCAAAGATCAGTTCCGTCATCATAAGCCGAAAAAGTATGTTGAAATTGTTCTGAAATTCCCTTTGGAAGATTAGGAAATTTTTGAGTCTGAGAAAAAGAAACGTTAACCCCACCGGAAAAAGTGCCAAGCCAAATATTTTTTTGCTCGTCAATATAAATGGTAGTTAAATAAACATCATTAATGCTGTATTTATTTGTTTCTTCCTTCGTGAAAATTGTTTGCTTTTCAGTCTGCAGATCCAATAAAATTCCGCCTCCTCTTGTAATAGCAAGTAAATTATTATCAATTATTTTAACGTCTTCAATAAAATCAATATTAGCGGTTGCTTCAGAAGACTTGAAAACTTTCTCTATAGAGAATGAATGCGGATTAACTTTTAAAACACCACCTCCGTGTGTTGCTAAATATAATTTACCGTTGTGTTCTGCAATAGCATTTATCGTTTCTATTTCAGTTTCATCAATTTTTTCGGTCACAGGTGCAACTAAATTTATTTTCTTTAACTGATTATTTTCGGTCAACACCCATAATCCCCAACCTTCCGTTGCTACAATGATCTGATTTTTGTAATTATATAAAAAAACAACTTCTAACTTCTTTCCCGGGATACCAATAACTTTACTCTCGCGTGTTTTTGTATTGAAAGAAACCAAACCTTTATCGGTACCAATTAAAACAATGTTATTGTTGTGCTCAATAAAACAATTTACTTTTAATTCTAAAGAACCTGTCTTATCCGCATTTAATTTTATACGCTCAAAAGAATCTTTGAACGGATTGTAAATATTTAAACCTGCATTTCGGGTTCCAACATACAACATACCATCAGTGTGCTGATAAATACGCGTAATATCAGATGATGAAAGAGAAGTTTTATTTTCGATCGTATTTTTAAAAACTTTGAATTGATATCCATCGTAACGGCACAATCCATCCTGTGTCCCAAACCACATAAAACCCTGATCATCCTTTAAAATTGAGCTTACAAAATTGGTAGACAGACCATCTTCGCTAGTAATATGCTTAAAACGATGTGATTGCGACAGAACTAATCCTGATAGCAAAATGAACACTATGTTTAGAGCAATTTTTTTAAACATAAACAAGCCTTAAAGATAATTAAATTTTTAAGAGTAAAAATCATAATTTTACCAAACTATGTGTGGTATTGCGGGTATATATTTTTTGACTGATAAAAGTTCGTCAGTAGAGACCGTAAAAAAGAAGGTTAACGGAGCCCTTAAGCATCGTGGACCGGATAATCAAAGCGATCATAGTTTTAAAAATTGCACTCTTTTTCATGCCCGCTTAACTATTTTAGATCTAAGCAGTGATAGTAATCAGCCATTTTTAGATCCCAAACAGCAAAAAGGATTAGTTTACAATGGCGAAATTTTTAATTACAAAGATCTTCAGCCGGAAATAAGTAATCTGAAAACAAAGGGCGATGTTGAAGTTTTATTTAAATTATTTGAAAAAGAAAATATTAATTGTCTTGATAAATTAAATGGTTTTTTTGCTTTTGCTTTTTTTGATTCGCAGAAAGATGAATTGCATATTGTTCGCGACCGTTTTGGTGTAAAACCACTTTATTATTTTATTGATAATGAAAAAATAGCCTTTGCCTCTGAATTAAAAGCACTTTTAGAATTAATTGGTCCGCAGGAATTAGACCATAACGCTCTTCACGCCTACTTTCGTTTAAATTACATCAGTGGTAAGCAAACTATTTTTAAAAACGTGTTCCGTTTAATGCCGGGTGAATTTATTTCGGTAAAGAAAAAAGAAATTAAAATTGAACGCTGGTATAAAATTCCTGTTGAGAAAAAAAATAATACCATTAAAGAATTACTGACTGATGCGGTTAAAATACGCTTGCATGCTGATGTACCTGTCGGTTGTTTTTTAAGTGGAGGTTTAGATTCTTCAATTATTTCCGCACTCGCAAAACAGGAACATAATAATATTCACACATTCAGTATTGGTTTCGCTGATGAACCTTATTTTGATGAAACAGAATTTGCAGAGCTGGTTGCAAAACATATTAATTCATCACATCACACTTTTAAATTAAAAAATACAGATCTGCTCGAGAACATTACCCCTTTTTTAGAAAGTATTGATGAACCTTTTGCTGATTCATCTGCTTTTAATGTTTATGTACTCAGTAAATACACGAAACAACATGTGAAAGTTGCTTTGTCAGGAGATGGCGCTGATGAATTATTCATGGGCTACAATAAACACAAAGCAGAATTACTGAGCAGAAAATTTTCTTCGAAAGCTTTATCGCCATTGGTAAATAAAATGGTAAACGTACTGCCCGATTCCCGCAATAAAAAATTCTCAAATAAGATCCGTCAGCTTAAACGTTTCTCGAAGTCGGTGAACCTTGAACCGGACGAGCGTTATATCAACTGGGCTTGCATAAGCAGCGAAAAAGAAGTAAATAATTTAATGCTTGGTAAAAGCGATCATTCTTTCAATGATCTATTCAACGAAGCTTTTCAACAAAAAGATTTTAATCCTGTTAATTACGCCGATCTGAAAATTGTTTTGGCTGACGATATGTTAGTGAAAGCAGACAGAATGAGCATGCAGCATGGTTTGGAAATACGTAATCCGTTCTTAGATTACAGAATTGTAGAGTTTGCTATGAATTTACCTGAGAATAAAAAAATATCAAATCAAGGACAAAAACTTATTTTAAAAGAAAGTTTCAGGGATCTTTTGCCAACAAGAATTTTCACACGTGAGAAAAAAGGTTTTGAATTACCATTATGGAAATGGTTGAAACACGAATTGAAAAGTGATATCGAAAAAAAATGGCTCAACGAAAAAATAATTAAAGAACAAAAGATCTTTAATTACGAAGGCGTTCAAAAATTAAAACAAAAATTATATAGCGATAATCCGGGCGATTCTCCCGCACAAGTTTGGGCACTCATTGTTTTTCAGAATTGGTATACAAATTTTAAAGACTTCATTCGAACTAATTCATAAAAAATAAACCACACAGATTCGTATATTCGTACCAATCCGTATTCGTAATAAATGGCTAAAAAAGTACTCAGAATAATTAATCGTTTTAATTTAGGTGGCATCACTTACAATGTTGCTTACCTGAGTAAATATTTATCTTCTAACTACGAAACACTTTTAATTGGCGGTGCAGAAGAAGAAGGCGAAGAAAGTTCACTCCATATCACCGATAAATTAAATTTAAAACCTGTCATCATTGAAGAATTACAACGCAGTATCGGTTTTAAAAACGATCGTGCTGCTTACAAACGAATAAAACAGATCATTAAGGAATACAAACCTGATATCGTGCACACTCACGCTTCAAAAGCAGGTGCTGTTGGAAGAATGGCCGCAATTCATTGTAAAGTACCTATTATTGTTCATACTTTTCACGGACATGTTTTTCACTCGTATTTTGGAAAACTAAAAACTGCGTTTTATAAAAGCATTGAAAGGTATTTAGCAGGAAGAACGGATGCGATCATTGCTATAAGTGATATTCAAAGAAAAGAATTGACTGAGACTTTTAAAATATGTACGCCGCAACAAACTCATGTTATTAATTTAGGTTTTGATCTGGAACGTTTTACGCTTGACGCAGATCAAAAAAGAAAAGATTTCCGCTCAAAATATAATTTACAGGAAGATGAATTAGCAATTGGCATCATTGGCCGTCTTGCTCCGGTGAAAAATCATGAATTATTTATTGATGCGATTGATAATATTTCAAAAAAATCTGAAAAGAAAGTTCGCGCATTTATTATTGGTGATGGGGAAACGCGTCAACAATTAGAAAATTATTTAGTCGCCAAAAAATTACCATTCACCAATGAATCATCCGGAAATAAATTATTTTGTTTTACATCGTGGATAAAAGATGTTGACTGGGCTTTGGCCGGATTAGATCTAGTTGCTTTAAGCTCAAAGAATGAAGGCACACCTGTTAGTTTAATTGAAGCACAAGCCGCAGGAAAATTTATTGTCACAACTAACGTAGGAGGCACGGCCGATATTTTACACAAAGATTGCGGCTTTTTATGCGATCAGAAAAAACCGGGAGAATTCATTGCTCAACTCCTGAACGCAGTCAATAATTTTGAAACATTGTCAGCTAAAGCTAAAAACGGACAAGCATTGGTCTTACAAAAATTTTCATACAAACGTTTAGCGAATGATGTTGAAAAACTGTATGATGAATTGCTTAAAAAGAAAAATTTGATATAAGTCATTTTAATAAACAAAGGGTTTAATTACCTTCACACCATAAATTGCAGAACATGGACGCCAAGATCGAACAAAAAATAAAATTACTCGAAGAGAAATATGCTCAAATGGGTCAGGACCTCGACAGTTACCTCGATGGTTTATTATTATCCAATTATCTTACCTATTGGGATTATACACAGGTTGAAACATTATTAACGCTGCAGAATCCGAAAACAGATTTTCCGGATGAGATGATCTTTATCATGTATCATCAAATTACTGAATTGTATTTTAAATTAAGTCTACACGAATTTGATCAGATCGCTAATAATGGTCCGGATATTTTACCAAACGGACAATTATTAGGATGGAAAACTAAATTAGAACCCAAATTTTTTGCAGAGCGTGTGATGCGCATTAACCGTTATTTCGAAGCGTTAACGAAATCTTTCGAGATCATGATCAATGGAATGGAAAAAGAACAATTCCTGCGTTACCGTATGGCATTATTGCCGGCAAGTGGATTTCAAAGCGCGCAATACCGCATGATCGAAATTGCTTCTGCTGATTTTATTAATTTGGTGGATAAAGAAGTCCGCGCCAATTTCGCAGGCAAAAATGCAAGCATTGAAGAATTGTTTCAGAATATTTATTGGAATAAAGGCGCAACTGAATTAGCAAGCGGTAAAAAAACATTAACGCTAAAACAATTCGAGAAAAAATATTCTGCGAAATTCATTGCAATGGCTAACGACTATAAAACCAAAAATTTATGGGCTAAATACAAATCGTTATCTGAAGCTGATCAAAAAGATCAGAATGTAATTAATGCTTTGAAAAACTTAGATGTGAATGTAAATATTAATTGGCCATTGGTACATTATAAATCGGCGGTGCGTTATTTACAGGCAGACACTGCAGATATTGCAGCAACCGGCGGCACCAACTGGCAAAAATATTTACCACCACGTTTTCAAAAGCGTGTTTTCTATCCCGAACTTTGGACAAAAGAAGAACTTGAAAACTGGGGTAAAAGCTGGGTAGAGACGAATGTTTTTCAGATGAAGTAATAAGTAATTTCATTCCCTCAGCGAAAAGCATGATTTAACTTTCCTAAAACCGTTTATATATTTCAAAGGTTTAAAACTTCTATGTAAAAGGCTTCTTGTTTTTTAGTAAATTTAATAGTGCTAGATCATGAGAAAAACCTTACTCATATTCATTCTATTTTTTTCACTTGCAATTCAGGCTCAAACTGTTTTTTGGACAGAAACATTTAACAATGGTTGTGTACAGAATTGTTTAGCTGGTGGTGTAAATACCGGAAATGGTGCTTGGTCTACTGCAACAAGTGGTGTTAATGGCGCTACACCAAATTTGTGGTATATAAGTTGCGCTGAGAACGGACAAGCAGTGGGTACTTGTGGTGCAGCTTGTGGTGCAAATGCTACACTTCATCTTGGCGCTGTTGGTAATAGCGATTGTGGTTGCTTAGTTTGTCCAACCGGCGATTGCGGCGCTGCATACGATGCTTGTAATGGTGCTACTTTTTGCGGTGGCTCGCCACAAACAAACCAACGAGCTATTTCTCCTCTTATATCTACTGTTGGATTTTCAGGTATTAGTGTTTCATTTGATTATATAGAGAGAGGACAAGGTGCTTCCGACGACGGACTTGCATATTATAGCACTAATGGTGGCGCATCGTGGACACTATTAATAAATACTGCCAAAACAGCAATTGTCGGCGCCTGCGCAGGACAAGGATTCTGGACCAATTACACTTCAGCAGCACTTCCTGCAGCGTGTGATAATATTGCTAATTTCATGATCAGTTTTGTTTGGGTTAATAATGCAGATGGTTTAGGAAACGATCCCTCATATGCTATTAATGATCTAAAAATAAGGTACACGACTCTGCTCCCAATAGAATTAATTGATTTTACATATTCAAGTTTACCAAATGCAACTTCATTAAATTGGGAAACAGCAACCGAAAAAAATTCAGATTATTTTGAAATCCTTAAATCAGAAGACGGAATATATTTCAATTCAATAGGTAATGTTAAAGCATCCGGTAACAGTAATAAATTAAAAAAATACAATTTCCGTGATGATAAAATTTCGAATTCAGTTGCGTATTACAAACTGAAAATGGTGGATCTGGATCAAAGTTTTGAGTATTCACCATTGATCGCTGTTGATGTCTCCAATTCTTTAGGTATAAAAAATAATTGTTTTTTAAATACAAATAATGAAATTGAAATTGGAAACGATTACGCACTCGTAAATAGATTTGAAACAATTTCAATTTATGATGTAGAAGGCAAAATGATAGCTAAGTATTCCTTACCGGATTATAAAAAAGGTAATAAGATCCTTATTCCGGCTCAAATTCTAAATCGTGGGATTTATTTAGCAGAATTAATTGGTTCTTCCAGTGCAAAAAGCCATAAAATTTTTATTCCTTAGTCCTGTTTTCAACACAATAAACTTTATCTTTAAGCGTTTAAACTATAGTTGAAAAAATTAGGGTCAATATTCTTTCTTTTAGCTCTCAGTTCTGCTGCCGTTGCTCAAAATCTGGTTGGCGGACCAACAACTTACCGTTTCTTAGAAACTCCAATACCCGCGCGGGCTGCGGCTTTAGGCGGTAATTGCATGAGCGTTTGGGGTGATGATATTAATCTTTCATATAGCAACCCTGCCCTCTTGAATAAAGGTTGTGTTAAACAAGTAGCTTTAAATTATTGCAATTATATTGCTGATATGAATTTTGGGAATGCCGCTTATGCCCATCATTTCGATAAAGTAGGAACTCTTGGCGGAAGTATCCAATTTTTTAATTACGGGAAATTTGATAAACGCGATGAGTATGATGTTAAACAAGGTGATTTTAAAGCAGCAGATTATTCTTTTAATCTCACTTTTGCAAGACGTTTAAAAGACACAAGTTTTAGTTTTGGAGCAACATTAAAAACAATTTATTCTCATTACGATATTTACAAATCATTTGGTAATGCAGTTGATCTCGGTGTAACCTGGGCGCATAAAAGTGGATTCACTGCTTCTGCAGTCATAAAAAACTTAGGCGCGATTTGGAAACCGTACGATAAAAGTAACGACACTATAAAATTACCGGTCGCGACTCAAATAGGTGTTAGTTATAAAGTAAAAAAAGCACCTTTCCGGTTAATATTGGTTTATGATGGTTTGAGAAAAAAAGATTGGGACCGTACTTATACGAGTCCGCTTGCAGAAACATCTTCAACAACAAGTGTATTTGGTGAAGCACCAAAAGAAAAAACAAAGTGGCAAAAATTTAGTGATAATACTAAACAAGGTTTAGATAAATTCTCCCGCCACTTAACTTTTGCTTGTGAAGTTGTTCTGACTAAAAATTTTAATATTCGTGTAGGTTACAATTACCGTTTGCATAAAGAAATGATGTTGCCTGATAAACGTACCGCAAGTGGTTTAAGTTTTGGCTTCGGATTTAAAATTTACCGGTTTGGAATTAGTTATGCCTATACAAAATATAATATTACCGGCACTTCAAATATAATTGGCATAACAACACACCTTGGTACCTATACCAAAAAAGTAAAAGCACCGGTTGTTTCTCCGGATGCTATAGCCCCTAATTAATTTTCTTTTCAAAACCAATAATTTCCGTAAATTCGGTAAATTCATTTTTAAACCTCCGGGGGATTTATCGTCTGGATTTTCTAAATGCGGGAAAAAATTAATAAAATATTTAAAAACCTCATCGCCCTTTTTTTTGGCTTATTTATTGCTTTTATAATTGGTGAAATTATTTTAAGGATCTATAATCCGTTTGAGTTCCGTGTTAAGGGAGATAAAATAATTCTACCCTGCAACAAAAAATATATCATCAAAAATTCAACATCCTCAAAACTCGACACTTTAATTACCCATACAAAAAACTCTTTAGGGTTTAGAGGCGAGGAAAAACCTGCAGATTATGAT
>JANYCL010000056.1 GCA_025360355.1 Sphingobacteriaceae bacterium | reverse complement strand
TTTTTTCATAATCCGAATCTTTAATATTACTAATATCAAATATATAAAAATAAATCAAACAGACAAACTCGTCTTTAACAATACCATTTTAACTACAGACTTTTATGTCTGTTGAAACAGGGTAAAAATAGTAAGTTATTAAGGAATATCGCTTTGAGGATCAAGGAACTCAGAGAGCAAAAAGGCATTACCCAGGAAGATTTTTATAATGATACAGGAATCAATATTGGAAGAATAGAAAGAGCCATCAACAATGTTTCGGTCACAACACTAGATAAAATTTGTAATTACTTTGATATTACTCTAAAAGAATTTTTTAAAAAGGATTTGAATTAATTTTTCCTATATCAAAATCACTTCACAATCAACTTCGTCCCATCCCAAACCAATTCATTGTAATCAGCAGAGATATGCCATTTAATGCGGCCATCGGGTAAAACATCCTGAGAAGTGTAAGAAGGAACTTTTAGATCAACATGATCAGCTAAATGTTCAGCACCATCATAAATTGCTCTCCAATATAAGGTACCGGTGTTTTCGGTATTGAAACGGAGCTTTAAAGTTTTCTTTGACATAATAGGTAAATGTAAGAAAAAAAATGTCATGTCGAGCGTAGTCGAGACATGATAAATAGCAGGAAGTTCTCGACTACGCTCGAACTGACAGGAATTACTTCATGTACTTCTCCTTGATCTCGCTGTAAGTTGGAACATTGCGCCACGCCCAATTGGCAATGATGGTCCCGTCTTTCATTAAAATTAAACCGGGGTTAGAGCGTATCATTGTTTTTAAAACAATTCCATCTACAAGTGTAAAATCATATAATGCATTATGCGCGTGTTTGTATTTATCAACTTCTTCTTTGCTTGAAGAAGTCATTCCCCAAACAGTTTGCCCGTCTTGCTCTGCTAAAGTGTACAGATCATTTAGTTTAGCATGTAACGATGCATCATCTTCTGTTTTTGTAAGATCATAACATACAATTAAAAAACTATAACCTTTATTATTTAAAATAATACCGGTAACGTTTACGCCGTCTAAATTATTTACAGTGAAGTCGGTAATTTTTGGCGGATTAACAGCATCTGAAATTAAAATATTTGAAGTCGCCGACCATTTCCAGTTTAAAGTATCCTGCCAAGGATAATTTTTCATGGTGAATTCTTTTTTCTCGCCTGTTTTTAAATTTTCGTAAATAAAACCTGATTCATAAACGGCAGGCGAATAATTTGATGCTGTCTTCATATTATCTTTAATATTCATTCCCGGTGCATAAGCTCTGAAATCGAGTGGTGGTAAATTGCGATACGCATGTATCGGAAACCAAATTGATGCAACGAGTGCAACAAAAAATATGCTACGCAATAAAAATGGAAACACTAATTCGTTAATATGATCTTTGCCTGCAAATAATAAGGTGATTAAAATAAGCAATGCAATATCTTTCCAGAAACTCTCCCACGGTTTTAATTTTAAGAAATCGCCGAAACAACCGCAATGCGTTACTTTATTATAGCATGCCGAATAAAAAGTTAAGAAAGTGAAGAATGCAATTTGCGCGAACAATAACCAAAGCGTTAAATTTCTTTTAAAACCAATTAATAACATAACACCCAAGATCATTTCGCTTACACAAATAATAATTGCTAATGGTAAAGCAATGGTCGCAAACCAATCGAACATGGCTAAACCTGTGTCGCCTTTAAAAACTTCCATGTATTCTTCTAACTTGTAAGAAAAACCAAGCGGATCGTTAGCTTTAATGAATCCCGAAAAAATAAATAAACCTCCGACTAAAAAACGAGCAATGTGCGTTGGCCATGGTGAACGCGCAATTAATTCTGCGGCATTTATTAATACTAATAAGATCAGCAAAATAATTGCAAGAGTTGTTTTGCTAAAGCAGGGCGGACAAATAAAATAAAACAAAGCTGCTAAACCAAGTGACCAGATAGCGCGGAATAATTTAGAGGATAGAAATTTTTTCATGTTGAAGAATTTAAAGATTTAAAAATTCAAAGATTTAAAGATTGAGGAACTAATTTTTGAATTTTCAAATCTTTGAATCTTTAAATCAAATATAGAACCCTTAGTTCTATATTTGAACACTTTAAGTTTTTTTAACGAACAGTTTTGTTAACTATCGAGCTTAATAAGGGCGAAAACGGAATAATTCATCATATCCATGTAATTCGCATCAACACCTTCTGAAATGATGGTCTTACCCATATTATCTTCAATTTGTTTCACACGGAAGATCTTCATTAAAATAAGATCGGTAAGGGAACTGATACGCATATCACGCCATGCCTCACCGTAATCGTGATTTTTATCTTCCATTAATTTTTTAGTGGCAGAAACATGTTTATCAAATAAACGTTCAACTTCATCTGCAGGCAGATCTACACGGGTATCATCAGCTAATTCGAGCTGGATCATTGCAATAACGCAATAATTAATAATGCCGATATATTCACCCTTAATATCATCAACTATCTTTTGAGAGCCTTTACTTTCTATGCTTTTTATGCGCTGGGCTTTAATAAAAATTTGGTCGGTAAGTGATGTTGCCCGTAAATTGCGCCATGCGGTGCCGTAATCTTTCATCTTTTTTATAAAGATATCTTTGCATAGCTTTATGGCCTTATCGTATTGTACACTTGTAGTTTGCATATGAGCACTAAAATTAAAGAAAATATACCAAATCAATACCAAATAAATGCAAAAATGCTTTCGTTTGCAAAGCCTTTGGTGATGGCTATTGTGAATTTAACGCCGGATAGCTTTTATGATGGCGGAAAATACAGTGAGGTTGCCGATGTTTTACATGATACGGAAGAAAAAATAAAGCAAGGAGCGGATATTATTGATATAGGAGCAGCTTCAACTAGACCAAATGCCAAAGAAATTGATGAAAAAGAAGAGTGGGCGAGATTAGAACCCGTTTTTAAAGAAATACGAAAAAATTTCCCTCAAACATTTATTTCGGTTGATACTTATCGTTCCGGCATTGCAAAAATAGCCGCTGATCTTGGCGCTGATATTATAAATGATATATCGGGTGGGAATTTGGATGCGGAAATGTTTAATACCGTTGCTAAATTGAATGTCGCTTATATTTTAA
>JANYCL010000135.1 GCA_025360355.1 Sphingobacteriaceae bacterium | reverse complement strand
TTTTAAAGCATATTCCCCTATAATGGGTGAATTCTAAAATTATTCCTAAAAAAATTAGTTTTTTTTGCTTAAAAGATTAATTTTGTGGGGTATATACATTCTTATTTAAGCTCAGTATGAATAAATATTTTAAAGCATTGATCATCCCGGTTTTAGTACCGGTTGCTATCGGAGGTTTCTTAATTTCCTGCGGTGGAGATGATAACGATAAAGACCACGGTGGTTCAGAAGCGAAAGGTGGCGTTTACTTAGGTGGCGTTGCTCGTTTAAATGAAGTTGAAAATATTAAAAGTCTTTTCCCGATTTCCATTAACGATCAACCAAGTTTTCACTTAGCTGCTCAGGTTTATGAAGGTCTGGTTAAATTTAATCAAGTTGATCTAAGTCTAATGCCTTGCATAGCTTACAAATGGGAAATTAGCTCTGATCAAACAGAATACACTTTTCATTTACGTCCTGTAAAATTTCATGATGATGCTTGTTTTGCTGAAGGTAAAGGAAGAGCAGTGACTGCAACTGATTTTAAATTTTGTTTAGATAAACTTTGTACGGCTGATCCTGTAAATAATCTTTTTGATTACACTTTTAAAGACCGCGTTCTTGGTGCGAATGAATCTTACGATGCATCAAAATCGGGTAAAAAAATTGGTTGTTCAGGTGTTAAAGTTATAAACGACTCTACTCTATCTATTAAATTAATTCACTCTGATCCAAGTTTCATGAATATTTTAGCAATGCCTTGCGGATATGTTTATCCAACGGAAGCATTTACAAAATATGGTGCTGATATGCGCACTAAAACTTGTGGTACCGGTCCATTTGCTGTTGAAACAGTAAAAGAAGGTGAAGTAATTATCATGAAGAAAAACCAGAACTATTGGGGAACAGATGCTAACGGAAATAAATTGCCTTATCTCGATGGTATTAAATGGACATTCATCCGCGAAAAGCAATCTGAAGTATTAGAATTTAAACGTGGTAATTTAGATATGATCTATCGTATTCCGGTTGCGATGTTCCATGAATTAATGGGAGATCTTGAACATGCTAAAGAGCGTAAATCAGAATTTAATATTTTAAGTAATACCGCTTTAAACACAAATTATTACGGATTTAATTGTCAAAGCCCTGCATTCTCTAAAAAAGAAGTTCGTCAGGCATTTAACTACGCGATCGACCGTCAGAAAATTGCTGATTTCACTTTACAGGGAGAAGTTGATGCTGCCAATTACGGTATAGTTCCGTATAGCGACGCATTTGAAAAAGCAGGTTACAATTACAAAGCAGTTGGTGGTTATAATTATGATCCTGCAAAAGCAAAAGAATTAATGAAAGCAGCGGGTTATCCTGATGGTAAAGGTTTTCCGAAAATAACACTTGAAATTAACAACGGTGGTGGTGATCGTAATATTTTAGCAGCTGAAGTAGTTCAGAAAATGCTAAAAGAAAACATTAACGTTGATTTTGAAATCAACATCGTTCCGTTTGCTGAGCATATTGAAAACGTACAAACTGCAAAAGTTGACTTCTTCCGTTATGGCTGGACAGCTGATTATCCGGATCCTGAAACTTTCCTTGCCAACTTTTATGGCAAGAACGTTCCGGCTACAATGCAGGAAAAATCTTACACAAACTTCTCACGTTACATCAATCATCATTTCGATTCATTATATATGGCTGCACGCTTTATAATGGACGGACCGAAACGTTTTGAAATGTTATCTCAAGCTGAAAAAGTAATGGTTGAAGACGCTCCTATCATGGCAATTTATTATGATGAGAACTTCCGTTTAGAACACTTGAACGTTCGTAACTTACCTGAGAATTCAATGAATTATTTTGACCTTACAACAACTTACCTTATCCCTGCTGATAAGATGAAAAAGAAATAACTTCGACTCACACATGCCAAGTACAGGCAGCTCAGTTACCGATAATTTTTTTAAAGCCCCATTCACTTGGGGTTTTTTATTTTTATCATTAACTTTATAAAGAAATGCTTAGTCAAGAATATATTATAATAGTTGCCGGTGGAAGCGGAAAACGTATTAAAAGTAATATTCCAAAACAATTTATTGAGGTGAATGGTAAATCACTTATTGTTTATACTATCGAGAAATTCTTTAATTACAATCCTGATATTGGCATGTGCGTTGTTGTTCATCAGGATCACCTTCAGCATTTAAATGATCTGCTTCAAAAATATTTTCCCGATAAAAAAATTAGCACAACGCTTGGCGGAGAAACCCGTTTTAATTCCGTTAAAAAAGGTTTGGAGTTAGTAGAACCTGATAACACAATTGTAGGAATACACGATGCTGCACGGCCCATGGTAAGCGTTGAAACCATTCAAAGATGTTTTGAAACCGCAGCACAAAAAGGAAATGCTATTCCTGTTATTAATGTCACTGAAAGTTTAAGGATAATTGAGAACAACACTAATAAATCTGTTAACCGCAATAATTATAAAGTGATACAAACACCGCAATGTTTTAATGCATCAGCTATTAAAAAAGCATTTGAACAGGATTACAGTTCTTTGTTTACTGATGATGCCAGTGTATTGGAAAAAACAGGAGAGAAAATTTTTCTTGTCGATGGAAATGTTGAGAATATAAAGATCACTCACGAAACAGATCTGATCTTAGCACAGCACCTTTTAAAATGAATACCGAAGAAATTGCAGATAGTTTAGAACTCACTGCCAAACTCATGGAATTACATGAGGAAAATCCTTTTAAAGTAAGAGCAGTTGCAAACGGTGCGTACAATTTATCCAAGACAAGAATTGATCTCACCGGTAAAACCCAATCTGAAATAGAACAGATCGAAGGAATTGGAAAAGGTATTGCCGCAAAAATTACAGAACTTCTTGAAAAAGGAACCACTACAGAATTAGAAGAATTAAAAAGCAAAACACCTCAAGGTGTAATTGAAATAATGGGCGTAAAAGGTTTGGGGCCAAAAAAAGTACGTCAGCTTTGGCACGAATTACAAATTGAAAGCATTGGCGAATTATTATATGCCTGCAACGAAAACCGTTTGGTTGATCTAAAAGGTTTCGGAACTAAAACACAGGAAAGCGTAAAACAAAATATTGAATTCGCAATAAGCAATTCGGGTAAATTACATTATGCAAGAGCTGAGAAGATCGCTGCAAGCTTGCTTGAATCTTTGAAAAAAGTAAAAGGTGTATTTGAAGAAGTTTCTTTCACCGGAGAATTAAGAAGGAAAAATG
>JANYCL010000491.1 GCA_025360355.1 Sphingobacteriaceae bacterium | reverse complement strand
CATTTGATCATAGAGTTCAATCAACCGATTGCAGGCTTCTGACAATCGATTAATGCCGCTGAGAGGAATGGTGGCACGTTGTTTCTTCATTCCTTCAACCATTTTTGATTTTGATGAGCATAAATACTTTTGAAATTGTCGGTTAAATAATGTTGCGGTAGAAAATCAAACACATCGTTATTGAATTCAACAACTTGTTGCAAGCTGCGGTAATTGGTATCCAAAACTTCGGCTTTGAAATTTTGTTTTAAATTCGTTTGACGTTCAGAAAGAATTTCATGTTCTGATGCGCCTGCGAGTTCTGGCAAGGAATTAAATTGCTGCACGTTTGCATTCCGCCAGCGGTAAATGCTTTGTTTGCCATCGCCCACAATTAAATTAAATCGTCCGTTCGCTAAAGAATTATCTACAAGCGGCAATAAATTTAGCCATTGCAGAGTAGAGGTATCCTGAAATTCATCCAGTAAATAATTAGTATAACGTTCACCTAACCGTTCGTAAATAAAAGGTGCAGGTTCCTCCGAAACTATTTTTGAAATTTTAGAATTGAACTCCGAAATAAAAACAATTTGTTCCTCTGCACGGAACTCTTCGCTGATCTGCTGTAATTCATTCACAAGAATTATTGAATAAATGTTTTTCTCTAATAAATTATATAAACTATAACGCTGATTGTTTTCTTTTAAGAAATTTATAGTTTCTGTTGCAATTGTGTTTAGTTGCGGCGTAATACTTTCCAAAGCTGCGTTTTCACCGGCAGAATTTTTATTGTTATGCCATTTATTTTTAGCAACTGCTTCCGGTAAACGAGCGCCGATAAGATCAGCAATAGAATCAAATTCAAAATTCACCCATTTATTAAAAACATTCTGCGGTCCTGTTTTTTGGTAATTAAAATGCGCATCATTTAAATTTTTGCTTTTAATTAACTCAAGGGCTTCTTCGCCTTTTTCTTTTAGTCGTTTTTTAAATCCTGATGTATAGACAAATAATTTTTTCTGAATTTCTTTTAATTGTTCTTTACTGATATCTTTCAGTTTCAATAAATTTGCTTCGGCATTTTCTTTTTGAATAATTTCAGCAAACTCTAGTAATTTTTTTTCGGGATCCCAGTCTGTATTATCAACTGCGTTATTTGAAGAGTATTGAATTAAAAGATCAGTAAGCTCAGCACTCTCCCCAATTTTCGACATCAAAGCCATCACCACTTTTTTATAGAACTCTGCTGTGTTCGTTTCAATGCTAAAATTCACAGGCAATTTCAGATCGAAAGCAAATGTCTTTACAATTTTATGCGTGAAGCTATCGATGGTGCTTACCGAAAAATCAGAATAGTTATGTAAGATCTCGCTTAAAGTTGTTCTGGCGCGTTTTTGAAGTAATGTTGTGTCAATACCAATTTCGGCGCATAACATTTCAGTTAAGAGTTTCCCTTTGCTTTTATTTTCTGAGATCTGCTGAAGTGCTTCAATGATCCGCAATTTCATTTCTGCGGCAGCTTTATTGGTAAACGTAATGGCTAATATTTTTTTGTAAGCTAATGGTCGTGGAGCATCATCACTTAAAGCCAATTTTAAATAAGCCTTAACAAGCGTAAATGTTTTACCGCTTCCGGCTGACGATCTGTAAACAATAAAATTCTTCTCCATTTTACTTGTGTCGACGAGAACTTGTTCTCCGTCGGTATAAAAATAAAAAACCCCGACTGTTTAATCGGGGTTTTAAAAATATAATATTAAATGTTATTCAGAATCGTCTTCTTCGCCTGATACTTTAGGTTTCACTTTAGGTCCGTCAGTTTTAGGAGCGTTAGGATCTTGATAATCCCAGTTTACAATTCCAAATACTGTACGACGGTTTTTAGCGTGTAATGCTTCTTTCTCTTCTTTAGTTTTAGCTTTAGCGATCTCAGCGTCTTTCACTAATAAGCGAGTCTCACCAAAACCTTTTGCAGTCATACGCGCTAAAGGAATTTTCTTTTCATTAGCTAAGTAGTCAACACAAGATTGAGCACGAGCCTGAGATAAGATCATATTCTTTGCATCAGAACCACGGCTATCAGTGTGAGCTGATAACTGGATAACGATTGAAGGGTTATCAACTAAAGTTTGATATAAGAAGTTCAATGAATCTTTAGACTCCGGACGTAAGTCAGCTTTACCTAGGTCATATAATACCGCAGGAAAACGGATCTCTTTTTCAACCGGTACAACTTCGAAATCTTTCATAAAGTCTTTAGAATCTTTTTCGCCTGCTGTAGTTAAAGCACCCATATCTTTAGATGCTAAATAGCCATCTTTATAAGTTGCAGAAGCAGTTTGTTTGCTGGTTTCAACAGTAACTGTATAAGAAACGTTTTCTTTTAATTTAAAAGCATAAGATCCTTCGCTGGCTGTAGCAGCATCATTGATAGTTCCGTCGCTGCCTTGGATCTTAATTTTAGCGTTAGAAACCGGCTCACCTTTGCCGATACCTTTGCTTCCGCCATTCGATACAACTTTACCTTTTAAGTTAAACACTAATGGTGGTAAATAGAACGACCAGATATCATCGCTTCCTTTTCCGCCTTCACGGTTAGAAGAGAAATAACCACGCTGTTTTTTAGCTTCAAATACAATACCGAAATCATCAGCACCGGAGTTGATAGGAACTTTTAAATTTTCAGGAGCTTTTGTGAATTTACCATCAGCACCAATTTCAGCTTTAAAAATATCTAAACCTCCCATGCCAGGATGTGAGTTAGAAGAGAAATACAAAGTTTTTGAATCATCAGAAACATAAGGATACATTTCATCAGAAGAACCATTGATTTGCGGACCAAGATTTTGTGGAGCACTCCAAGTGTTAGCTTTTTGATCGTATAAAGTTCTCCAGATATCAGAACCACCAAAACCGCCTTTCATACGTGATACGAAATAAACAGTTCTGCCATCAGCTGATAAAGCAGGGTGACCGAACTGAACAGTATCTAAGTTAAACGGAAGTTTAACCGGCTCTGCCCAACCTGAACCTTGTTTTTTAGCCATATAAATTTGACAACCGGAAGTTTTAGATTTAACTTCAGGACAACGGGTCATTAACATGAAATCACCTTTTTTAGACATACACGCAGCGCCATCATTAAATAATGAAGTAACAGCACCTGCTAAAACTAATGGGGTAGACCATTTACCGTTCTTGTCTAATTTGGTCTCATACATTTTAGAGTGATTTTGACCTGTTGTAATATCTTGTTTTTGGTTAACACCTTCGCGGGTTGAAGTAAATACTAAAGTGTTATATTTTTTATCGGAGTAAGATGGAGAGAAATCTGATTCTTTAGAGTTGATAAGAGCCATGTTCTCAATTTTATAACGGCCCGGATTATCTTTCCATTGTTGAGCTAATTCGCTTGATTTAACACCTTTGTCACCACGTGGATCAGAAGGAGCTAATTTTTTGAAATTTTGGTATTCAGTGATTGCTTCAGGGTATTTTCCTTGAGATTTTAAAACATCAGCTAATCTTACGATTGCTTCAGGATCAGCATACTTTGCAGCAATTGCTTTTTGGTAATAAGTTTCAGCACTTTTCATATCATTAATTTCCTGATACGCGAAAGCGGTTCTGAATAAAACCTTTGCTTTCAAGTCGGCTTTTTTAACTCCTGTGTAAGCAGATTTGTAAAGTTCAACCGCAGTAAAATACTGGTGGTTATCAAACGCTAAATCAGCCTTAGCTAATGCCTTCTGGGCAATAACAGGAGATGCCATGCAAATTACTGCACCCGCAATTAATGTAAGTTTGGTGAATTGTTTCATATTTAGAGTATTACCTTGAATTTATTAAACCGCTAAAATAGTAAATTATTTAAATGTGCAAAAATTTTTAATAGGTTTTAGCTGTATTTGACGAGCTTATTTTAATGTTAATGGTGTTCTGCAGCCGGTTCAGCGACAGTTTCGTGTTCTCCGCCATGATGTTTACTCTCTCTTAACTTTTCTTGCTGTTTTACTAGAATTTGGTCAATTGGCGTTCTATTGGCTGGTTTACCGGAATAAGTACCCTCGGTTAAGCAAATAAAGATGCAATAAAGCATAAACGTGATATAAGGAAGCAAAACGGTGAATTTAAAGAACTTTACTTCGTGTCCTAAGTGCATGAAAATCATTACGATATAAGCTGCTTTTGCAATAGTAAAACTGATAAAGAACACTTTAAGATAAATTGAGCCTGTCCAACCTTTTCCCGGCGCAATAAAACCGACCACAAGCTCACCAATTGTAATAACCAGCATTATCCAAAAAACGTTCCATAAAGTGCGGCGTAATTTTTTGCCGGCAACTTCATCATGGGTAGCCATTTTCTCATATTCCGGGTAATCGTCGTGAAATTCCATAAAATGATTTTTTTAAATTTTTACAATAAATAAAAGAAGGTAAATACAAACACCCAAACAAGATCCACAAAATGCCAATAAAGACCTACTTTCTCAACCATTTCGTAATGACCGCGGCGTTCATAGGTGCCCATTAAAGCGTTCATAAATATGACAAAATTTATGACGACACCCGAGAATACGTGGGTACCATGGAAACCTGTTATAAAGAAGAAGAAATTAGCAAATTGAGGAGCTCCGTATTCGTTTACGGTCATATTAGCACCAAATATAGTTTTTTGAATATAATGACTGGTTTCAGGATCCCAAACCCATCTTACAGCTCCAACATCGGTTCCTTCAATAAAATGATACCATTCCCATGCCTGTGAACCTACGAATGCTAAACCACCAATGATGGTCCAGAACATCCAAATAAGAACACCGCGTTTGTAGTTACGATGACCAGCCTCCACAGCTAACACCATAGTTACCGACGACATAATTAATATGAAGGTCATTAAACCTACATATGCCAAAGGAATATGTTCGTGAACAAAGGGAAAGTGGGTAAATACGTTTTCGGCTTTAGGCCAAACATCTGAATATTTGTGGCGGATAAAGCCATAGGCACTCAGTAACCCACCAAAAGTTAAAGCATCAGAAATAAGGAAGAACCACATGAAGATTTTTCCGTAACTTAATCTGAAAGGGGATTGACCTCCGTTCCAGGCTTCTTTTGGGTCGTATTCTACAGAATGAGACATAGTTTTAACAATAATTAAATTTACACTGCAATTTTAACGAATAAAATATAAAAATAAAAATAAATATACCCATAAAACACTCAAAAAGTGCCAGTAAATAGCGCAAAGTTCAATGCCTAAGGCGTTTTCCGCTGTGTACTTCTTTCTTAAAGAATTTATTAACACTACTATGAGGGAAATAATTCCACCAATTAAGTGGGCCCAATGCGATAAAACAAATAGAAGAAAGAATGATCCCGAAGGATTACTGTACTTACCTCCTAAAACAATCCCTTTGTTAAACAGATCGGTCCATCCCAAATATTGGAAAATCGAAAAAACGATGGCAAGAACGAGAGTAGCTAAGGTCCCAAAAATGATCCCTTTGAAATTATTTTTCTTGACTGAATTTTGAACGAACCAAAAAGAAATACTGCTGGTAATGATTGCCGCTGTGCTTATAAAAAACATGGGTGGCACATTAAACAATAACCAATTTCCGGCATTTTGACGCACAATGTAAGCGCTGGTTAATCCCGCCCAAAACATGATCATGCTGATGATGCCGATCCATAACAAAGCTTTCGCAGATTTACGTTTTGCAATTAACAGATCTTCTTTTAAGGTCGGACTCGGTTTATATTTGATCTCTGATTCCATTTTATGCTTTGGTCATAAGTGCTAATTGTACAACTGGTAAATAAATTATAGCAACGAAAAATAATTTTTTTGCATTTTCGATCGTTGAAACGCGGTAAAAATTATATGCTTGCAAAGCTAATGTAATACCGCATACCAAAACTATGATTCCGGTCAGCCAACCAACAAAATTAAAAGCATAAGGCAATAAACTGATAGGAATTAAAAATAAAGAATAGATCAGGATCTGAAATTTTGAGCTTTCATCACGTCCGCCTTTGGAAGGGAGCATCGCAAAACCCGCTTTCTGATAATCATCATGATTAAACCAGGCCAACGACCAGAAATGAGGAAATTGCCAGAAAAATTGAACAGTAAATAATAAAACAGCAAAAAAAGTAATATTCCCAAATCCTTCAGTTGCAGCTACAGCGCCAATTAATGTTGGAAAAGCGCCCGGAAAAGCTCCTACAAAAACCGAAAAAGGCGTAACGCGTTTTAAAGGAGTATAAACCAAAGCGTATAAAACTATTGAAACAAAACCCAGGATCCCGCTTAAAGGATTCGTGAAAACCCATAAGAGAATGGTGCCCGCAATTCCCATAAACGAACAAAATAAAAGCGATTCGGTCACATTTAATTTACCTCTAGGAAGTGGTCTGTTTTTGGTGCGGTCCATTAATTTATCCAGATCCTTTTCAATGATCATGTTAAAACCATTCGCAGCAGCGGTAACCATAAATCCGCCAATAGAAAGCGCTAAAATTTGCTGGTAATGAATTGTTTCGGCAACGGTTAAATAAGTTATGACAGCTGAAAAAACAACGAGACCCGATAAACTGTATTTGGTAAGCTTAACAAAGGCCTGAAATTTTGAGTAATCGGCAGCTTCTGTTTTTATATCTTGGGATGTGGCGT
Source organism: Sphingobacteriaceae bacterium (assembly GCA_025360355.1). GTDB lineage: Bacteria > Bacteroidota > Bacteroidia > B-17B0 > Aurantibacillaceae > JAHEYG01. The sequence goes on along the minus strand of JANYCL010000491.1, from coordinate 5,357 downwards.
TCAATGCGGCATCAAATGTAGCAATTAATTTTTTTGAAGCTCGAATAAACTATAATATTCTCCTTTTAAATTTAACAATTCCTGATGCGTTCCGCTTTCTGTTATTTCACCGTTCTTTAGATATAAAATCTTATCGGCATGACGGATACTTGAAATGCGAGGACTAACAATAATACTTGTTTTGTTTTGCATCAGTCGCTTTAAATTATTTAGAATCAAAGATTCTGTTTCTGTATCAACAGCCGACAAACAATCATCAAAAATTAAGATCTCCGGATTTTTAATTATTGCGCGTGCGATCGAGATGCGTTGTTTTTGTCCGCCCGATAAAGTTATTCCTCTTTCGCCAACCATGGTTTCAAATTTATTTGGGAAAGATTCAATGTTATCATAAACAGCTGCATTTTTAGCTGCTTCTGTAATTTCTTTTTCGCTGAATTTTTTTTCGGAGGCAAAAGAAATATTATTCGAGATCGTATCGCTGTATAAAAAAACTTCTTGTGGTACAACTCCTGTAGCTTTTCTCAGATCAGATAAATTTAGCTGTTGAATGTTTTCATCATCAATAAAAATTTCTCCTTGCCGCGTATCGTAAATACGACTTAACAATTGAGTTAAAGTAGATTTGCCTGAACCAACCGGGCCGGTAATTCCAACAACTTCGCCTTGCTTGATGTGGAAGGAAATATTTTTTAAAGCTGTAATTCCTGTTTCAGGATACGTGAAAGAAACATTCTCAAATTTAATATCGCCTTTAACTTTTGTTTCTGAATTGTTGTTGTTATTTATTGCAGAAGGTGTTTTTAAAAATTCGTTGATCCGTGTTTGCGATGCAGCTGCACGTTGTATTAAAGAAGTTACCCATCCTAATGCAGCAAAGGGCCAAGTGAGTCGGTAAACGTAGGTTATGAACTCAGGAATATTTCCTACTTCAATTTTTTTCTCCATAACTAAATATCCGCCGTACCAAATGGTAATTAAAATACTTAAACCGATCATTAATCCCATTGTCGGCTGGAAATAAGATTCGATCTGCGCTAATTTTAAATTTTCTTTTTTATAAACATCACCTTTCTCGTCTAAACTTTTTATGAAAAATTTTTCTTGCGCATAGGCTTTGATAACGCGGATGGAAGCAAAACTTTCCTGTGTATGGGAAGTGAGATTAGATAATTCCTGCTGCACTTTATTACTTCTTTTATTCAATACATCCGAAACTTTATAAATAATAATTGATAATGCAGGAAGCGGAATAAAGACCATTAAAGTCAATTGCCAATTTACATTCAGCATAAAAACCAGAACTGTAATTACAGTGACAAAAGTATTGACGAGATACATAACAGCCGGACCGGTATACATCCTCACTCTGCTAACATCTTCAGTGATGCGGTTCATTAGATCGCCTGTGCTGTATTTTTTGTAAAAGGAAACATCCAAAGACTGATAATGCTGATAGATCTCATTTTTCTGATCGTATTCAATATGGCGGCTCATCACAATAATTGTTTGTCGCATTAAGAACATGAACAAACCGCTTGTTAATGCCAAACCTATTATGGTTAAGCCGTAGGTTAAAAAAACGGAAGTATCTGAAAAATTATTCTCGGCAATATATTTTAAAACGGTATTTGTGCCTTTTCTTACAATTACAGCCTGATAAGTTCCGAAAATGGTTGAAAGTGATACGAACAAAATGCCCAGTAATAAAAGCGATTTGTATTTTACAAAATAATGATTGAGTGACAGGAGCGATTTCACGGTACAAATTTAGCGTATTAAAAACAATGCTGAGGTAAAATCTGACATAATTGTTTGTAATTTCGTTCCATGATCTGGAATATAGTGCGATTCATAATGAGTTTTAGTTTCGATACGTTCTATAAACGTGTTGCGATAAAAAACAAAGAGAATATCACGAAACATGGTCCGGTCATTCTTGCCATGAATCATCCGAATACATTCATGGATCCCATTATGTTCCTTTATGCAGCTTATCCGCCAAAACTTTATTATTTAGCAAGAGGCGATGCATTTACTTCTGCAATTGCTACTTGGTTCTTTGAAACTATGGGTATCGTTCCTATTTTCAGAATACAGGATGGAGGTAAAGAAGGTTTGAAAAAAAATGATGAAACCTATAAGCGTGTTTTCAGATTATTGGCGAAAGATAAAAAGATAATGATCTTCGCCGAAGGACTTTGTATTCAGGAAAGAAGATTGCGACCGTTAAAAAAAGGCGTTCCCAGAATGGTTTTTGGTGGGATGGAAGAGATCAACAATCCTGACCTTGTTGTTATTCCTATTGGTATTAATTATACAGATCCGAAAAAATTCAGAAGTAATATCTTTTTTAATGTCGGTGAACCTATTATGGTGAGTGATTTCATGGCTGACTATAAAGCACAACCTGCACGCACGCAAAACACATTCTTAAAAGTTCTTGAACCTAAAATGAAGGAGTTGATCATTCACATCAATAATCCTGAGAATGATAACTTAATTAAATGGCTCGAAGAAGTTTTCGTTAAAGACTTGTGTAGAAAGCAAAAATTAAATTATAAGAATCCTGAGCACGAATATATTATTGGAAAACAAATTACTGAAGCAGTAAACAAAGCTGATGAAGAAAATAAAGTGGTTGTGAATTCGTTAAATGAAAAATGCAAGACGTATTTCGAAGAACTAAATAAATTCAAGATCCGCGATTGGTTAATTGATCCTAAAAATAATTCTAAAGTAAATTGGTTTAATTTTTTATTCAGAACAATTTTATTGATCGTATTTGCGCCAGTTTGCATAAGAGGGATACTTGGTAATTATTTACCTTATAAGATCTCACAAAAAATAAGTGATGCAAAAATTAAAGAGGTAGAATTTTATGCAGCGGCTAATCTTGTTATTGGAACTGTGTTAACCTGGATCTTTTATATAATTCAATTTTGTATCGCTTATAGCTTTGCGCCAAACATCGGATGGCCGGCTTTAGTAATTGTTGTTTCGTTTTTCACAGGCAAGTTCGTTCTGCATTATTATCCGTTCTTACAAAAAACTATTGGCTTATTCAGAGTGTTAGCAAACCAGCAAAAAGCTAATGCTTTGAAGAAGAGTAGGGAAGAGATAAGTCTTTTGTTTGCAGAGATTAACAAAAATTAGTAATTTAGTTTGGCACGTAAATTGCTTGTTTACGTAAAACCACAAATGAAACTGTTCAAAACCATAAGTGTTATTTGTATTACCGCTGTAGTAATTTTCTTCTGCAGCGCAGGATATTTTACTGCACATAAAAAACAGGATCTGGAAAAAATTATTTCAAATAATGAAATTGTAAAAGATCTTCCTGATAACCCTAACACAGCTTTTAAAGAAGGAGAAGTTCTTACTTACCGTTTGCATTATGGAATTATGGACGCAGGTTTAGCTGTATTGGAAGTGAAACCAACAGTGATGGATATTTCAGGCAGAAAAGTTTATCATGTTGTCGGGAATGGTTATTCCAAAGGAACTTTCGATTGGTTTTTTAAAGTGCGCGACCGTTACGAAACTTTTATTGATAAAGACGCATTGGTGCCATGGATGTTTGTTCGTCGCGTTGATGAAGGCGGTGTGAAATTCAGTCAGGATTATACTTTTAATCATTACACAAAAAAAGTGGATGTTGGCGGCGGCGAAAAATTTGATGTTCCGGTGGGGACACAAGATATGCTATCTGCTTTTTATGCAGCCCGAAATATGGATTTTACCAATGCAAAAGAAGGAGATATTTTTTCTTTAAATAGTTTTATGGATAAAGAATTATGGCCTGTTAAGATGCGTTACATTGGAAAAGAAACCATTGAAACAGCTATCGGTAAATTTAGCTGTATGTGTCTTTGTCCTATTGTGCAAAAAGGACGCGTATTTAAACACGAAGATGATCTGAAAGTTTGGATCACCGACGACAAAAATCATATTCCCTTACGCGCGCAGGCAAAAATTTTAGTTGGCTCCATTAAAATGGATATTGTTACTGCTAGTAATTTAGCTAATGAAACTTCCAAAGTAAACTAATTACTCCTTAACCTTACAAACCACACTTGAATCCCTGCCTTGTTTTTCGCAGGCTTGGTTTTTATTCTTTTTGTTAGCGTAAACTAAGATGTGTGATTTTTGAACCGGAGTTGTATAAACATATTCACACTCGCAGGCATAAGGTTTAATGCAAGAGTAGGCGAGCATTAATAAAGAAGAGAATATGAAGATCCGTTTTATCATTTGTCTTTTAAAGTACATGTTTCAGTGCTGTCAGCTAAATTAACGCAAGCATTTTTCGCGTCTTTTTTAGTTCCGTTGATATAAAAAACACTGTTTTCCTGTCCTAATTGCTGTGCTTGCAATGAACTATCTACACACTCGCATTTGCGTGCTTTGGTACAAGACACCAAAACAGCAAAAACAAGAGATATAAAAAAAATGTTGCGCATGAATTATCTTAAAACACAAGTAGTGCCGGGATTTGAAGTTTGGTATTGACTTTGCTGCGACTGACAATACTTATTGCCTTCACTTCTTTTTACGCCTGTATAACTAAAGCTGCCTAGGTCAGTACCGTTTTGAGAACAGTTACATGTACGGTCTTTCCGGCACGACCCAAGCCCTAATAAAATTAAAGGGGCGAATAATAAGATTTTCTTCATGATTGATTTTTAGTTGCTATACAAAAGTAATTTATAAATTTATAAAACAAAATATAATGAACTATTTAGCCCACGCTTTCTTATCGTTTAATAACGAGCACATTACCATAGGTAATTTTATTGCCGACCATATTAAGCTGGCTGATGCGGATAAATTACCTCCTGAAATTAAAAAAGGAGTGCTCATTCACCGCCGTATTGATTATTTTACAGATACACATCCGCTCTTTATTAAAAGTAAACGACATTTTTATGAGGGTTTTGAAAGATACAGCGGCGTTTTAGTAGATATTTATTACGACTATATTTTAGCCAAGAATTTTGATAAATATTCTGAAGTAGGATTAGAACCTTTTGTAAAAAATATTTATTCGGTACTAGAAAAAAACAAAGAACATCTTCCTGAATCCTCAATAGGATTTTTAAATTATGTTTTACAACGCAATACTTTTTTTGAGTATTCGAAGATCGAAGGAATAGAATTAGTATTGCAACATTTATCCTACCGAATTAACCACGGTGTTTTTCTAAATGAATCGCTCCCTTTATTTTTGAAATACGAAAAAGAAATTGAAGAAGAGTTTATTGATTTTTTTGAAGATCTGATCAAAGACGTAAAGTCTTTTAAATAACATTACCGTCTTTCATTACCAGTTTTCTATCGGCCATGTCGGCCAGTTC
>JANYCL010000428.1 GCA_025360355.1 Sphingobacteriaceae bacterium | reverse complement strand
TTCACCAGTACAACAAACGCGCAATTACTTATTTATACAGATGGTGGCCGCACAGATAAAGCCATTCCTGTAGTAAAACACATTAACGAACAAATAGAATTATATAAGGATAAAATTAATAAGGAAGAGCAGCTCATCTTTTATTATAATTTTACAAGTCTTTATATTTATTCTCAAAAATATGCCGAAGCAAGTAAATATTTGAATCTACTCTTAAGCAAAACGGACACTGATCTCCGTCAGGATCTCCAATGTTTTTCACGTTTGCAAAATATTATTCTGCATTACGAATTACATAAGATGCCGGAATTAAAATATCTTTTAAAAACAACTCACGATCTTTATAAAAATCAAAAGCATCAGTTCAAAATTGAGAAACTGATCCTTGAACTATTTGAAGAACTTGCTAATAATGGTGAGTCGAAAGCTGTTTGGGATCAGGCACACAAACAAATTAAAGAATTAATGCTCGACCCATTTGAAAAAATTGCCAATTACTATTTTGATTTTCTAGCTTATACACAAAGTAAAGTGACCGGAGAAAAAATTGGAGATATTATTTACGATAAACTAGCCCCTAACTGGAAGAAATAAAATGAAGCCGTCGAACTTATTATTTGATATCATAAAATCACTCAGTCCGGATGAAATTAAATATTTCAAAAAGATATCTTCTTTACAGCAAGGCGAAAAAAATTACATTAAACTTTTTAATTTCATCACCACTTTAAATGAATACGACGAAGAAGCGGTTAAAACAGAATTTAAGAACCAGACTTTCGTAAAACATTTACCATCAGAAAAAAATCAATTGTTGCATCACGTTCTCAAAAGTTTGCGCCATTTTAGAATAGAGAATAGCAAAACCGCCGAAATCAATGAACAAATAAAAAATATCCAGTTACTTTTTAATAAATCCCTCTACAAACAATCACGGAAGATCCTTAATCAAATAAAAGAAGAGGCTTATAAATACGAATTGTTTTATTATATCCTTGAAATTATTGATCTTGAAAAAGTGGTTATCGATATGGAAGCACATTTCGGTCAAGTAACAAATATCACCATCGAAAAATTAATTGAAGAAGAGAACGAGATCTACACAAAAATTGAGGAGCTTACTCATTTTGAAAAATTATTAAGTCAGTTAAATAAACTTTCAACTAAACTTTTATTTGTTCGTACTAAAGCCGATGTTGCCGAGATAGAAAAAATTGAAAAAGACAAAGCCTTAAATGAAACCGTTAATGTTAATTCGAAAAAAGCATTCATCACTTCGCTTCACGTTAAAGGTTTAGTAGCGCGTTTATTGAATAAGACTGATGAAATGTTCGATGCTTTTCAGAGTTTGGTTTTCGCAATGGAAAATAATCCGTCGCTAATTTCTGAACTTCCAAAAAGTTATGTTATAGCGCACGGATATATTATTAGGCATTACGCGATCAAAAAAAGATATAACGACGGCTTTAAAACGATCGATAAACTAAAAGCGCTTTGGTTAAATCCTGAATTTAAAAGTACCGATCTTCAAATTGCAATTTTTTCTAATTCATACATTAATGAAATGTTGTTGTATGCTTACATTGGTCAGCACGATAAAGCTAAAAATGTAATTCCGGCAGTAATAAAAGGTTTAGAAAAATATGAAGCGAAGATCAACGAAGAGGAATTGCTGCGGATTTATCAGGTAATTACCATGGTCTATTTTGGTGTTGGCGAATACAGTAAAGCTTTACATTGGGTAAATAGAATTATCAATTCGAATTATTCTGAATTACGGCAGGATATTATACGCGTTTCAAAACTAATTAACTTGATCATCCATTTTGAATTGGGTAACGACGATCTGCTTCCTTACATTTATAAATCCACTCATCGTTTTGTGGAAGGTTTAGACAATAAATATCATTTCGAGATTTTATTTTTGGAACACTTTAAGAAAATTGCATTATCGAAACGGGATGGCAAACAACTTGCTTCGTTTGTAAAATTTAAAGAAGAAATGCAAAATGTGTTTAAAGATCCATACGAAAGAAATGCACTTGAGTATTTCAATTTTTACGCTTGGCTCGATTCAAAGATTCACACGATCTCCTTTTCGGATGCAATTAAGATCCGGAAACAGAATATGGCTTAAAGGAATTATGAATGTTGAGTTATGAATTAATAATGTTTATGTCCGTCCAAGTAATTCTGAACATAATCTTTTACGCCGTCTTCTAAACTTGTAAACGGATTTTTATACCCGGTTAAAATTAATTTTTTCATATTCGCCTCTGTAAAATATTGGTATTTATCGCGGATATCAATTGGGGTATCGATGAATTCAATTTTCGGTTCTTTATTCAATGCTTTGAAGGTAGCCTTAGCCAGATCCAAAAATGTTCTTGCAGTACCACTTCCTAAATTATAAATGCCATTTTTAATTTTGTTTTCGTAAGCATACAACATCACATCAACAAGATCTTTTACATAAACAAAGTCGCGTAATTGTCCACCGTCTTTATATTTTGGGTTATGACTTCTGAATAATTTAACAAAACCTTTTTCCTTGATCTGATTATAAGAATGAAAGATCACAGATGCCATTCTGCCTTTGTGAAATTCATTCGGACCATACACGTTAAAAAATTTGAATCCATACCAATTTGGCGGAGTTTGTTTTTGTTGTAAAGCCCATTTATCGAAATCATTTTTACTTTCTCCGTAAGGATTCAATGGTTTTAGTTGGGAAATTTTTGATTCATCATCATCATAGCCAAATTCACCCAAACCATAAGTAGCAGCCGATGATGCATAAACTAATCCGATATTATTCTTTGAACAAATTTCCCAAATGGCTTTGGTGTAATTTAAATTGAGTTCGTCAAAAATACTTTTATTGAATTCCGTGGTATCCGTTCTTGCACCAATGTGAAAAACATATTTTACCGATAAAGAATTATTTTTGAACCAATTTATAAACTCAGAACGTTCAATTAATTTCGAGAATTTCTTTTCTGAATAATTTGCTTTCTTTTCCGGATGCGAAAAATCATCTACCAGGATCAGATCATTGATCCCTTCTTTGTTCAGTCTTTCTACTAAACAACTTCCTATAAAACCCGCAGCACCTGTAACTACTATCATAATTTGATTCTAAAATTACTAAAAATTTGGCTTTGATTGATTTAAAATTTTTTATGCAATAAAGTTTTTAAATATTACATTTGATTACTCTTACTAAAATGGAAGTTACACGGGTTTTTGATATTATAGACTTACACAAAACAGTTTATAAAAAAGATGATTTACTGTGCGGTAAAGAAAACAAACAATGGAAGAAATACAGCAGCGACGATCTTATTAATTATAGCAATTGGGCTAGTTACGGCTTATTAAATCTTGGATTAGGGAAGGATGATAAAGTTGCCATTATTTCCAATAACCGTCCTGAGTGGATCTTTGCTGATTATGGTTGTCAGCAAGCGGGCATTGTTACTGTTCCCATTTTCCCCACAGCAAGTAATCACGATTTAAAATTTATTCTGAATCACGCCGAAATAAAAACAATTTTTATTTCCGATAAAAAAATATACGCGAAACTCGCCACAATGGAATCGGAAATTCCGACTGTAAAACACATTATTGCATTTGATAAAATTGAAGGTCTAATAAATTTTAATGACTTTATAGAAGAAGCAAAAAAAAATCCCTTAGCAGAAAAGGTTGAAGAGATAAAAAGATCAGTAAGCACAAACGATCTGTTAACCATTCTCTACACTTCAGGAACAACAGGAACACCAAAAGGCGTCATGATATCTCACGAAAATTTAGCAAAGAACGTAACCGATTGTCAGGGTTTTGCTCCTTTTGAAAGTAAATGGAAAGCTTTGAGTTTTTTACCCCTCAATCACGTTTACGAACGGATGCTGATCACACTTTATTTATACAAAGGCATTTCAGTTTATTTTGCAGAAGGTTTTGAAACCATTGGTGATAATTTAAAAGAAATACAACCACAAATGTTTGTTTCAGTACCGCGGTTAATTGAACGCGTTTACGAAAAAATTTGTTCGGCAGGCGAAAAATTAAGTGGTTTTAAAAAATATTTATTTGATCAAAGCATAAAAATTGCAGAACGATATGAGGTAAATGGAGCAAACGGTTTTGTTTATGAATTAAAACGTAAACTTTTAGATAAATTAATTTATAGCAAATGGCGCGATGCCGTTGGAGGTAAATTAGTTTGCATGGCATCAGGAGGCGCAGCATTAAATCCAAAATTGGAGCGCGTTTTTTTATGTGCGGGTATTAAAGTTCTGCAAGGTTATGGCTTAACTGAAACTTGTGTTGTTGTGAGCGTAAACCGTTTTGGTGAAGATAATATACGTATTGGAACCTGCGGTCCGCTTATTGATGGCGTTACAGTAAAAATTGATGGTGGGAGCGGTGAAATTTTAGTAAAAGGAAAAAGTGTAATG
>JANYCL010000496.1 GCA_025360355.1 Sphingobacteriaceae bacterium | reverse complement strand
AAAAAACGTGTGTCATCCTGAGCTTGACGAAGGACGGATAAAAATTTATTGTGAGAACTCTAACAAATAAAGAACATATAAAAGAAACAATTTTATTGTCGCTGCCATTGGTAGCAACGCAGATCGGTCATGTTTTTACCGGAATGGCCGATAATTATTTTTTAGGAGGAATTGGTAAAACGGAATTAGCGGCGGGAGTTTTAGCGAATGGTATTTTTGTTTTGTTATTGGTGTTTTGCATTGGCATGAGTTTTTCCTCAACGCCTTTGGTTTCATCAGCGCACGTGAATGGAAATACAGAACGCAAAGCTTTATTATTTAAAAATTCTTTATTTCTGAACACAACAGTTGCTGTCGTTGCGTTTCTTATTATGTTTTTCCTTACGCCATTTATGGACTACATGAAGCAGCCAGCCGATGTTGTAAGCTTATCCAAACCATTTTTTGATGTATTGGTATTTTCGATGATCCCTATTTCTTTGTTCTTTACGTGCAAGCAATATGCCGAAGGTTTAAGTAATACACGGGCCGCAATGTATATTAGTATCATTGGAAATTTATTGAACATAGTTTTGAATTATGCTTTGATCTATGGTAAATGGGGTTTGCCTCAAATAGGTTATATGGGAGCAGCTTGGGCTACATTTATTGCGCGTAGTTTTATGGGAATTTCTTTTTTGATCTATATTTTTTACAATCCGGCGACAAACGACATAAAATTATTTTTCAAGAAAGTAAAAATAGGAGGGGAAGCTTTATTGTCGTTATGGAAAATTGGAATTAATTCCGCAATGCAATTTACGTTTGAGGTTGCAGCTTTTGTAATTGCATTATTCATGGCCGGGAATTTTGGTAAAGAACAAATTGATGCGCATGGAATCGCTATTACGCTTGCTTCATTCACATACATGTTTGCGAGTGGTATCAGCAGCGCATCAACCATACGGGTAAGTAATTTTATGGCAACGAATAATAAACCGGAAGTGAAAAAAGCCGGTAACATGGCAGTGTTATTGGTTTTGATCTGCATGGGAATTTTTGCTATAATTTTTACGCTGTTCAATCACGCTTTACCAAGATTTTTTACAACTGATGAAGCGATCTTAGATCTGACATCGAAATTACTTTTAATAGCCGCAGTTTTTCAATTGTTCGATGGCTTGCAAGTAACTTCAATTGGTATTTTGCGTGGAATGGAGGATGTAAAGTTTCCGACTTACATTACATTACTTGGCTATTGGATCTTGGCGTTGCCTTTAGCTTACGTTTTGGGATTCGTTTGTAAAATGGAAGTGATTGGAATTTGGTGGGCACTCACTTTTAGCCTCGTTTTTGTGGGAGTTATCTTGTATTGGAGATTTTGGAAATTGATGAAGAGGGGCAATTAGTCAATTTGACAATTCGACAATTTGACAATGGGTTTTGATCATTGTTTTATTAATTTGAAAATCTTGTAACTTGAATCTTTCGCAATCAATTTTAAATAATACAGACCTGCGGATAGAGTTGAAATATCAATAGAGTTATCTGACATGGTAACAATTTTCTCACAAACTAATCTCCCTAGATTATCTTCAATGGAAGTTGTAAAATTAGCAGTAAGATTAGTTAAGGAAATGATGTTATTAGAAGGATTTGGCATTATACCAATCGGTAGAGCTGAATCCGGAAGCTGAATTGAAGGTGTTTCAAATTCATTTTTACCGGTAAAAACGCAATCGGTTATTTGTCCATAAACAAAACCAACATAACTGTGATGACTATAGGTTGTTAAGTGATTACTTTTTAAGATCTGTCCGGTTTTTATATCAACTTTATTGAACACAACATTCTTGCCGGGATTGAATATGGCACAATCACATTGCGTAAAATAAAATGAATTATTAAAATAATCAATATCCACAATTTGATTAATGCTTCCCGCAGTTGGTAGATAACCCGTTGCGTTTATGTTAGAAGTGTAGGTGAAAACAGAACCGGTATTTACGTTTACCTTTCTTAGAAATGCACTATTACTTGCACTATCAGTTAAAATTGTATACATCAAAGAGTCATTTGGATTATATCTTAATCCATAATTAGTTTGACCAGGATTTAAATTTGTGTTTATGAAATTAGTTACTTTACCCGAAGTCAGGCTTACTCCGACAATTCTATAGAGCGAATCTAAAAAGCAAAACCGGTTATTTTTTTCATCAATTGTCGGACTGTACAATTTCTTTCCAATATAAAATGGTGAACCGGAACAGACAGTTACGGAATCAATAGTAGGATAAATTTTTGCAAGGTGAAAAAAACGTGTTGAGAGGGAATCGATGTACCTTGCACAATACATTGTTGTATCTCCGCAATTAAAGGCGTAATAATTGATATTTGAATTGGGCATGATTGAATATGATCCGGTTTTTGGATCAATAAGGTAAAGCCCGTTACTATGATTAACATATATGACATTGTGCTTTCTGTCAAAAGCAGTATAATCAACTCCACATCCCCAATTACAAGTAGGAATACTTATCCCTCCCGGGATATTGTTGAAACCCGTATCATATCTGGCAACTTGGATAAATGTGATAGTCGTTCCCTGATAAAAGAAATTAATATTATATAAAATACTATCGTTTTGAGAAAAAGATCTACTGAAGAAAATATTTACAAATATAAGAAGTAAAATTTTTTTCACTTGTATTGTTATAGATAGTTATAACGAAGATAACAATTTTTTATTGTTTTGCAAGTTTGTTTTAACGGTCAAACTCCTATTTAAAACTCTGCATGTCGCAAAGTTTTTTGTAGATGCCGTTTTTAGCAATAAGCTGATTATGATTTCCGCGTTCGGCAATTTCTCCGTATTGTAATACAATTATTTCGTCGGCGTTGGCGATTGTGCTTAAACGATGGGCAATGACGATGCTTGTTCTGTTCTGCATTAAATTGCTTAAAGCATCCTGAACTAATTTTTCACTTTCAGTATCCAGTGCTGAGGTTGCTTCATCTAAAATTAAAATGGGAGGATTTTTTAAAACAGCGCGCGCAAGGCTTAATCTTTGTCTTTGACCACCACTTAATTTTCCACCACGGTCGCCAATATTTGTTTGGTAACCTTCCGGCATGGCGACAATAAAATCGTGTGCATTCGCAATTTTAGCGGCTTTGATCACATCTTCTTCTGAG
>JANYCL010000494.1 GCA_025360355.1 Sphingobacteriaceae bacterium | reverse complement strand
AGCACCACGGATATCATTATCATTTAACAGAGGAGAATTTAAAGCTTCTTCTACTGCTTTTATAGAACGTTTGTCGCCGCTTGCAACTGCAGAACCCATAATTGCAACGCCGCTGTCTTTCATTACTGTTTTCACATCGTTGAAGTCAACGTTAACATGCATGTGTAAACTAATGATCTCAGCAATACTTTTTGCAGCACCTGTTAATACATCATCAGCATGAGCAAATGCATCGCTCATTTTTAAGTTGCCATATATTTCGCGCAATTTATCATTACCAATAACTAATAAAGTATCTACATACTTTTTCATTTCTTCCAAACCTGCTTCAGCCTGTAAACGACGTTTTTTTCCTTCGAATGCAAATGGAATTGTAACTATACCAACAGTTAGAATTCCTAACTCGCGTGCAACTGATACAATTACGGGAGCAGCGCCTATACCTATTCCACCGCCTAAACCTGCAGTGATAAATACCATTTGTGTATTATCTTCAAGATATTTACGTACATCTTCAGCTGATTCTAATGCAGCCTCACGACCAACATCAGGAATTGAACCTGCACCTAAACCACGCGTAAGCGCATTGCCCAATTGAATTTTATTTGGCACCGGACTTTTTTCCAAAGCCTGTTTATCGGTATTACAAACTATGAAATCTACACCTTTTATACCTAAGCGGTACATATGGTTTACGGCATTGCTTCCGCCGCCGCCAACGCCGATCACTTTAATGATCGAACTTTCGTCCTGTGGTAATTCAAATTGCATCATATTTTTTATGTTTAGTGTTTATTGTTTGGTGTTTTATTGTTGGTTGTTTATTATTAAATTGTTATTCGATGTCATCGCTCATCCAGTCTTTCGCACGTGTAATTAAAGTGTCAAAGAAACTTCCGGCTTTTTTACTGGAGTGATCTGTAACTTTTTTCTCTTCTTTAATTTCTACGTTAGCCTCAACAGCAACTTTTGCAGTATTATTACCACGTTTAGATTCGCGTTCGTATTTCTGAATGCCTTTCATTACTAAACCAACACCTGTTGCGTACAATGGATTTTTTAATTCATCATCCGCCATAGCTAAATGTTCGTTTGGTGTACCAATGCGACAATCCATTCCTGTAGTTAACATTACTAATTGCGGTAAATGTTTTAGCATGGAACCTCCACCAGTTACAACAATCCCTGCGGAAAGTTTACGTTCAAATCCTGAATTTTTTATTTCGAATAAAACGAATTCTAAAATTTCTTCCATACGCGCCTGAATGATCTGCGCTAAGAATTTTACAGAAATTTCTTTGTGCGGACGACCACGTAAACCCGGGATAGAAATAATTTCGTTCTCTTGGTTTTCTTGTGCTAATGAAGAACCAAACCGGATCTTTAATTGCTCAGCTTGTGATTTGATAATGCTGCATCCTTCTTTAATGTCTTCAGTAATAATATTTCCACCAAAAGGAATTACTGCAGTATGACGAATTATTCCATCATAAAAAATAGCTACGTCAGTTGTACCGCCTCCGATATCAACTAATACCACACCAGCTTCTTTTTCTTCATCACTTAAAACTGCATCAGCACTTGCTAACGGCTCTAAATTCAAATCAACAGTTTCTAAACCTGCACGGTTAACGCATTTGAAAATATTTTTTACGGCTGATACTTGTCCGGTTATAATATGGAAATTTCCTTCTAAACGGATTCCTGCATGTCCAATAGGATTTTTAATTCCGATCTCGCTGTCAATAATATATTCCTGAGGAATAACATGAATAATTTCTTCACCCGGACTCATTACCAAACGGTGCATGTTATCAATTAGAGTATCAACATCTTTTTGATTTACTTCATCTTCTAATGATTGACGTGTGATCATACCACGGTGCTGAACACTTTTAATATGTTGTCCGGCAATACCAACAATTACTTCTCCGATATCAACATTAGCTTTATCGGCTGCAATTGCAACAGCTGCTTTTATAGAAGCAACGGTTTGTTCAATATTAACTACCACTCCGCGGTTAACGCCAAGCGATTCTGCTTTACCAATTCCAAGTATTTCTACTTTTCCGAATTCGTTTCTTTTACCAACGATAGCAGCTATCTTGGTAGTTCCAATATCCAATCCAACCACTAAATCAGATTCTAAACTTTGATTGTTTGAATTAAGGTTCTTTTCCATACTTATTATTTTTTGGTGCAAACCACCTGGTTTTTATATTTTAAATTTACTGTTGAGTACTTGTTCCAATTATTGGTCTTATTCAAACCTTCTTTATAAAACACTTTTAGTTTTTCAAATTTTTCTGCAATATCAGTTGCGTCTCCGAAAATTATTTTATGATTACCAACAGAAG
>JANYCL010000493.1 GCA_025360355.1 Sphingobacteriaceae bacterium | reverse complement strand
AAAAAAGTGAATCGTTTCCCTTTGGAGTTGGAACACAAATGAAAATTATATTAGAATGATCTAATCCATTTTTTATGGAAGTTGTTGCAAGAAAATTCTTAGATTCTACAAGATATTCATTAACATATGGTTCATAAGATTTAAATGTTTTATCATTAATTTGACGAATATAATCTTCATTAATATCAACACCAATCACATTAAATCCAACTCTTTCTAATGATAGTGCATTACATAGACCAAGTCGTCCAATGCCAATTATACTTATATTCATTTATAAGTATAATGTGATATTATTATTTCTAAAAATAAACAAAATAATTTCTAGAAAAATTATGATTAAAACTTGTTTGTGGTTTTTCTTCAATAATTCTATAAGTTACATTTTTAAAATATTTTTTAAAATTCTCTAATGAAACTTCACTTGTTTGCCATGTTATAAATCCATGAATAACTTTATTAAATAAATTTTTAGCATAACTAAATCGATATTCTTCCATAATTTCTGTAAAACAATAATTCGAAATTACATAAAGATTACAACCATTAACAGTTGATCCAAATGATGATGCATTATGAATCTCATAAGGTAATGTAATATGTTGATGACATTGTAAATAAAGACTTATTAATTGTCCAACTTCATTCAGATCAATAATGTAATATTTAACAATGTTAATCTTTAAAAATTTAGCGAAGAATGAAATAGCCAAAAAAAGTCCACCATATCCACAACCAATTTCAACAATAGAATTACATGATTTTGCTTGATAATGTTTAAGAATGACTAATGCATGATAAATGTATCTTAAATTAGTTGGACTACAAATTAAATCATCATTATATTTATATTTTATAGGATTTCCAATCAAATCATTAATATACACGAATTCTCTTATCTTTTCTATTGGAATTTCAGGAAATTCTGTCATAATATATTCTAAATATTCTTGACCATATTGTTGAGAAACATGTTCTAAAATTTGGGTATAATTTGAATTAGATTTGAAAGAAGAATTAATAATATTATCTGAAGTGATTGTTTGAATATATTCAATATAATTACTATATGGATCCATATTATTTATATACATGAAAATAATTTTTATTTTTATACCTAAAAACAAAAATTATATTATTTTTATAATGAACCTTTTTCAGAGGTAATCATTCAAAGTCAAAAGACTTCTTAGGACGAGGGAATTTGACATATTCCATTAGAAAGATAATGTGAGATATATTCTAAATCTTGTTGAAATCCATGATAAGTATATTGTTTAGTTGTGTACATTTTGATGCCATTTTCATATGATTTATGAATACTTAATTTTACTTTATCCTTAACATCATCATACTTAACATTTGGACCAAAATATGTTTCTTGTAAAAAGTATTCTGTGTATCTAATATCACCTTTTTTTTGTATAGGTTTTCTATAATTATAAACAAGATCAATTGGTCCAAAAATTATATGTTCCATAAGATAACCATAAGGATGGTGGAGAGTATTATGTTTTTTTATTGGAAAAACGTTCGCTTATGCTTTTACAAATACCCTGCGTTTGTCCGGTAATTAATTCAGAGTTATTATACAATTTCGCTTCCAGTTTGTATGCCATACGAAGCATTGCTTTATTGGTGACAACTCCTAATTTCTCAGCCGACTCGGGCCAAAGATCAGAAACATTAAAAACCAATTTCGCTTTTTTCTTGCGTTTTAAATATAAAGCTGAGTAACCCAAAAATAAGGGCGGTGATTCGCATAAGATAATATCCACATCACCAATTTTATCCAAACCACATTTTTTACTCGAGTGAACAAATGAAAAATAATTCCGTAAACGGTTTATGATGGATTTACTTTTAGAGACGTAAATCGAACTCCGATGAATTTTTAAACCTTCTATTTCTTCGTACAGATATTTTTTATCTTTATAGCCTTCAAAAATTTCCATCTTAGGATAATTCGGCATGGCAGTTAACACAGTTACATCAACACCTGCTTCTTTTAAACGAACAGCTAATTCAAACAAGCGGTTTTGAGGGGCACCTACTTCAGGTGGGAAATACTGTGTTAGTATAAGGAGTTTCAATTTTTATTTATTTATATGTGATCCTTTTTATTCAAATTCAAATTTAACTCCGACTCTAATTCATTTACTGCAGTCTCGTAATTAATAAATTCCATTTTATTTTTTATTAAATAATCTACAACCCAAACATACCAATCGAGCCACGTTTTAAATGATTTACTAAAATACCTGTCATGAAAATCGATACATAGATATTTCAAATTATGTTTATGTGCTTTTTCAATTTGCTTTTTTGTGCGCTCGATGGCTTCATTAAGGCTCGCGCTTTGCCATCTCTTTCCGTTTTCGATAACCCAACCATCCATGATCTGAAAAGGTAATTCCCACATACCACCAACTTTATAAGGATCTTCAAACGCATGCACAGTTGAATCGAATTTATAACCTGCTTTGCTTAAATTAAGAACTGTTTCCTGGTCGGTGCGAACATAATGCATACGAATACCATTTGCTCGATGCTCACTTAATTTATGAAATAATTCCTTTTCTTCATTGATCACATTAATGTTACTGAAATTAATGCCGTGCAAATTTAATTCGCATCCTCTGCTTATCATTTGTTCCATCCATACTTGTGCAAGCGGATTTGAATAGTTAAGTCCGATACCTTTGCTAACACCAATAAAAAAAGAAGAAGGTACTTGTTTAACATTATTAAAAGTTATTAATTCATCGATGTTTTGCCATTTATTTTTAACGAAGTCGGTCCAACGCGAAACGTATTCGCTAAACGATATTTTCCCCATCGTCAATTCCAGATTTGAACGCACTAAAAATTTAGGAACGATCAGATCCCTAAGTAAATGCTCAGAAACAGTGATGTGATCGATATCGTGCGAAATAATTGCTTTCACTAGAATCTGTTCCTTAATTTTAATTTTAAAACCATTTCAATTGGCAATCCGGCTTTATGAACTGTGTAATACGGAATAAGATCGCCGCCAAATTCCCTGAAATATTTTTCTACCTCAACCAACATACTTCCTTCAAAATCAAAAACATTTAGTCCGATCTGTTTTGCATGTAAAATACCTTCCCACATACAACTAACACCCGCGCCATGATGTTTGTTTGTATTATCGTAACCGCCAAATAAATAAAATGCAGTTTTATTATAATGAATGCAAAAAATGCAAGCCGATGGTTTATCATTTTGGAGAGCTATGAATGCAAATGAATTCTCTTCATTCGCAAATTCGAATAATATTTTATTTAGATATTTCTGACTTACAGTTTTTTCTTTCCTGTTAAATGTTTTCTCGATCAAACTTTTTACGGCTTTGTAATCGGTAGTTTGTTTTATGACTAAGCTATCTTTTTCCGCGCGCTTAATGCTTTTGCGCTTTTCGGAAGTGAGATTCTCAAATAATTCTTCTTTGGTTTTATTTAAATGCAACCGATAAGTATAATTTGGAATTACTTTATAATTATCCCAATAAAAAGGTTGTGTATCGTTAATGGTAAATGGTAAAGCAATTGAAATAAGTTTTGGTTTTAACGAGGTTATATGATCTTTTACCAGCGTCACCACTTCTTTATCAAATGCCTGAGTGTTCGCTTTGCTTTGTGCAGGATTAACATAACACAAACCAATATGTGGAGAATAAGGCGGAGTGATAAAATATTTTAGTCCGAGTTTTTTACCAGCGTACAAAAAAAACGTTCCGATCAGATCTTTATTATCGTTAAAAATACCATTCACCAAAATATTCTTTCCATACATATCCAACCATGCAGGTAAATTAAATACGGTTCCGCTATCTGAAATTAATTTCAAATAGTTATCGGAAGAATATTTAATTTCTTTTATGTACATTTTAATCGAGATGCGTTTTATAAATGTGGATCATTTTATCGAGACAAACATTAAAATCGTATTTCTTCAATACATGTGCACGGCCTTTTGCCGCAACCGTTTTCGCATAATCTTTATCATTCATTATTTTTTCAACCGCATTTGCTATTTCTTCTGCATTTTCTTTTCTTACAACAATGCCGTATTCGCCATACTCTACAACTTCTTTTAAACCGCCAACATCCGAAACAATTACCGGCGTTTCACAAGCAAGAGCTTCCACTACAGCCACACCAAAACTTTCACTGTCATCAACAGATACGTTTAAAAAAACATCCAGCATGTTATGATACTTACTTACCTCAGCAAAAGGTATCCTTCCAACAATTTCCACAACGCCTTCCAAATTCTCCTGCTTAATAACATTGCGATAATGATCCTTCTTAGTACCAGGACCAATTAAAAGAAATTTCAGTTTTTTATTTTTTATTCTTTGTGTTAGAATTTTAGCTGCTTCAATTATGTATTTTATTCCGTACTTATCTTCAATGGCTTTAATTGTTCCAATGTAAAAAGTGTCTTTGTCTTTTGTTACATCCCTTTTACAAAACACATTTGTATCAACCCCAAAAGGCGTAACCATAATATCCTTATGCGTGTATTTGCGTGTTTCATTCCGCATGATATCGCTGGTTGATAAAATTTCGTCAGCCTTTTTTAAATTATATTTTAATAATGATTTGTGTAAGCCCGAAGTATTTGGGAATTTATAAACGTCTTCGCCCCAAACTGAAATAATATAAGGATGAAATCCTGATAAAGCGCCAATTAAACCATAACTGGTTGCGTA
The DNA here is from genome assembly GCA_025360355.1 of Sphingobacteriaceae bacterium. Classification (GTDB taxonomy): domain Bacteria; phylum Bacteroidota; class Bacteroidia; order B-17B0; family Aurantibacillaceae; genus JAHEYG01. Next base: position 3,107 of record JANYCL010000493.1, on the reverse strand, counting down.
GTGAGCATGCAATATATCAGGCTGAAACTCACGGATGACCTTTTTTAAATCACTTACGTATTGTATGTATTGAAATTTTGTTCTGTTTTTTTTAGCATTAACCGTGTTATCGGTTTCGTGTAAAAGAGTTATGTTTTCGATATTTTCAAACCAATTATAAGAGGCTTTGTTAAAACTAAAAAGTCCGATCTTAATGCCGCGTGACGCTAATCCTATTGCCCACTTTTCGGTATGCTCTGAATGTGAGTCCGACAGTAATAAAATTTTTATTGGCATAAGACGGTACTAATGATGAGATGCGTAAAATTACCCCCGATTTTCATTATAAACAAGAATTCTTTTATACCGAAGGAATTCTTGTTTATGAAAAAACAACAAGAATCCTACGGTATTATACTGAAGTAATCATTGCGTTTCTAATAACATGATTTACTTCAGTATATTGTGTAAACCCTGTAGGATTCTTTAATAATTTATCTGGTTTTAAAATCCAACAGGGTAAAAGGCATAAAAAAAACCGCCCCAATTGCTTAAGGCGGTTCTTTTTAAAGAAGGTGTGTTATTCAACAATTAGTTTTCTCGACATTTTTTGTCCGTCTAATTCTAAATTCACAAAATAAATACCTGATCTTAGTTTTTGTGATTCGTTAACCATAACACTGTGTTGACCCGGACTTAAACTTAACGTTTTATCTGCTTCCACTTTTCTTCCTGTGATATCAATAACGTTGTATTTAACCTCAGCTTTATCGCTAAGTGTAAATTCAATTGTTGCTGAACCTGTAGTTGGGTTTGGATATAATATTAAATGAATCGATTGTGTTAGCTCGTTAACACCCAATGGCGCATTAAAGTTAATATCATCAAGGAAAATATTATTACCAAAACCTGTTGTAGCGTCTTCAGTGAACATGAAGCGTATTCTAACATTCGACTGAGTTTTAAATGTATTGAACGCAGGATGTGAAGTTAAAGTATAAGTTTTAAATTGGCCTGCTGTTGGTATAAATGCTGCCGTTCCAATACCACCTGAACCGGATTGCATAACGCTAGCTGACATTGGATAAATGTCTGACCAGCTTCCACCACAATTACTACTAGCTTGTACTTTTAATTGATCTGTATAAGCTGATGTTTGCTGACGGTAAGCATATTTATAAGTAAAAGTTGCTCCAGGATTACTTGCGAAATCGTAAGAAGGAGTTTCTAAAATATCAATTGCACCATTTGGATTTGTACTATTTGCCATGTAATATGAATTGGTTCCTGTTGCTGCAGCACCAAAATATTGTTGCCATGTTGTTCCGCCTGTTTGATTAATGATCGACCAATTAGTTGGTAAGCCGGCTGTCTCAAAACTTTCCTGATAAGTAGCGGCATAATTAGCAAGGCCCGGTAACACAGAAACAGTTCTTGTAGTAGTAGTTGTGCCTGTCGCATTACCTGCCATTAAAGTAACAGTTTGTGTACCTGCATTTGGGAAAGTAATAGTAGTTGTTACACCGGTTGGGGTTGCTACAACAGCACCGCCTGTACCTGCCCAATTTCTTGCAGTTACCGTTGCATTATAAGAAACATCAATAAAAGTTAATGTTCCGCCTACGCATACTGTATAAACCTGTGTAGCTGTACCATAAGTTGTATAGCAATCAGCAATCGGAGCACAAGTGCTTATATTATTAACATCAGTTACAGTTGGCCCTAAGTTAGTAGCAGAAATAACATTATTTCTTCCGCTGGTTGCTGAAGCTAAAGCTGCACGCATTACATTAGTTTGTCCGGTGGTGAACATTTTCGGACAAGATGAATAATCCATGATGTTTTCAACGTTTTCACCACCTGCAGTACATCCGCTCCAAGGCGAACCAGGACATATAGAGAAAAATCCTTTTGTAATAGGAGTATCAGCAACACCGTCATCACCACAAGAAACACCGGGGTTATTTGTATTACCCCAAGGGTGTGATAAATTTAACCAGTGACCAATTTCATGACTTAAGCTTCTTGTATTGCTGATATTATTGTTAACCCATCCCGAACGGATCACGAATGCATCTTGCGCTGCACCGCTTCCCCATGTACCGGGCTTATAAGTGTACCCAACAATTATACCGCCTGATGAAGAACAAGTAGAAGTTGAAGGACAAATTGAATTAACCACATAAATATTCAAATATTTTGTAGGATTCCATAATCCTGCTCCTGTTCCTGAATAAGCATAATTAGGAGCAGCTTGATTCCAGTTTGTATTTACATTATAATGGTGAACGATCCCATTAGTACAATTTCCTAAAGGATCTTTATGAGCCAACATGAATTTAATATCACTGCTGATATATAAAGCTGAGAATAAAGGACTAATTGTTCCAACATCCGGACCTGTAGCTGCGTAATCATTATTGATATTTGCTAAAGCTGAAACGCAATTAGCATCCGCAATATTTTCAGGACCATACATATGTAAAATATGAAAAACAACCGGAATGGTGTACTGAATTGCAGCACCAACCTTATGGTTTTTTAAGCTCTCTTCATAAGCTATAGTAGCTAAACGTAATTTTTCTTGTTCATCATCATAACGGACTTTTGCTGATGGATCTGCCGCGAAAGCTGCTTCCATCGCATTATAAGTTTGGCAAGGCATTACCATGTTATGTACCTGAGCGAAAATTGCAGAGCTTCCAACAAACATCGAAAGCAAAATGGTTTGTATATTTTTTTTCATGTGATTATAGTGTGTTTTAATTTTATACAAGATAGGAAATCAAAAGGGCAAAAGCAAATTTTTACCCTTAAAGTTCATCTAAAAAATTTAGACTTTGGTCTATTTTTTAGTGGCGGTATTTAATTGATTCATTGCCATCATTTCCTTTATGGTTTTTTGCATTCCGTCAGTACTGCCATCAAGGAAAATAACATTTCCTTTGCCATGTTCAGCAAAGTTCTTAATAGCTTCTGTCCACATACTAAATAAGATCAAATTAGCATCGAGATTGGCATGTTGCATTTCTTGTGCGGCAGCAGCCATACCTTTGGCTACTTCAGCGCGGAAGAGCGCCACACCCTGTCCGTGCAATTGCGATGCATCTTTCTCGGCCTGAGCTGAA
>JANYCL010000439.1 GCA_025360355.1 Sphingobacteriaceae bacterium | reverse complement strand
GCCATCAACACCGGTATTCAATCTTTTCGAGATCTTATATTCCGTAGTGGTTGTTTGAGCAAAAAAATTAGTTGTAGTAAATACTGTTGCAATTAAAATAATTATTTTTTTCATTTTGTTTATTGTTTTAGGTTTTTATAAATTACTCTCATTAAACTTGGAAACACCAATAGTAACATTGGCAAGCCGGCCATAAATCCACCAATTACCGCAACTGCTAAAGGTTGTTGCATTTGCGCTCCCAATCCAATTCCCATTGCTAATGGCATCAGTGCTAAAATTGCGCCTATCGCTGTCATTAATTTAGGACGGATCCGTAATGCAATTGCATAATTGATCGATTGATCTACATCTCCGCTTAATTTAAAATTAGTTTTAAATTGACTGACTGTAAAAATTGCGTTCTCTGCAATTATACCAACTATCATAATAATACCCGTGTAACTGCTTACATTTAAAGGAATGCCCACTAGGTATAAAGCAATTATGCATCCGCAAATTCCCATTACAGAAATAAAAAGAATTAAAAATGAAATAAGCCACTCTTTAAACAAAAACATTAATACTGCAAAAACTAATAACGTTGCCATTGCCAATATAGTAAGCAATTCAGTAAAAGATTGTTGCTGTTCGGCATAAGCTCCTCCGTATTTAATAATATAACCATGCGGCAAAGGAAGCTCAGAATTTAGTTTTTGTTTAATTTCATTTATTGCACTCCCTAAATCCCTATTGTCTAACCGCGCTGTTAAAGCAATAACCGATTTTAAATCTTCTCTTCTTTGTTCAACTTCTCCCGGTATTATATTTACATCAGTAAAAAACGATAAAGGGCGGGTTGTTCCATCCGGTAAAAAAATAAGCTGGCGTTTTAATTTTTCCAGATCATTGTCATTATAATTGGTAAAGCGCATTAATATTCTGCGCATTTGTTCCCCATCCTGTAATTGCCCAATTTGTACTCCGCCTGTAACAGCAGCTTGTGCAGGTGAGGGAGTGGGCATATTCGCGTTCATTCCCAGTGGCACTCCACCTGTATAAGCACTAAGTTGTATTTGAAAATCGGTGAGCGATATTTTATACTGCGCTAACTTTTCTTGATTTGGAATAAAAATTATAGAAGGTCCTGCTGTTATCATCCCGTTATTTACATCTGCTATACCTTTTATGTTTTGTAAAATAGGTTCTGCTTTACCTGCTAATTCACGTAGTTTTGCATAATCATCACCAAATATTTTTACTTCAATTGGTTTAGTGGTACTCATCAGATCTCCCAACAAATCGGAGATCCGTTGCCCGAAAGAAATATCCATCACCGGAACAGATGCGGCAATTTCGTTTCTCAGATCTGAAATCACTTCAAAAGAATTTCGTTTCCGGTCTTTTTTTAATTGAATTAAATAATCGCCTTCTGTAGCTTGGGTGGCTTGAAGGTGCATAGCAGTTCCGGTTCTTCTCGAATAATTTTCTACATCAGGATGCTTTAAAATTATTTTTTCCATTTCACGGCACAAACGATCAGTTTCTTCTGTTGCCGTTCCGGGAGGGGAAAAATAATCTAACACAATTGCGCCTTCATCCAGATCAGGTAAAAAACCCGTTTCTAATTTACCGGAAGCCCACCATGCACTGCCTCCTAAAGCCATTACAAATAACAAAGCGAAAATTGGTTTTTTAAAGAACCAAGTTAACCAACGCAATTTTTTTATTGCAGCATCAGCATTACTATGGTGTGGCTTAAATGAAGTTTTGTATCCAATGATCAAATGAAGCACAGGTAACAATAACCAGGTTACCATAAATGAGGTTATCATTGTGATCTGCATGGTATCTGATAATTCTTTGAAAAAAGCTCCGGCCATTCCCGTCATCAACCGAAAAGGAAAATGAATAACAATGGTTGCTAAGGATGAGGCGATCATTGCAGGAAATAAATTTTTTATAGAATCAGTTACAATATTGAATTTGCTTTTTTCCGGATGTTCTTCGTGTCCACGGTAAATTTGTTCGATTATAACAATGGCATCATCAATAATTAAACCAATAGAAGCCGCAATGGCACCAAGCGACATAATATTGATTGTAATGCCAACAATATTAAGAATCAAAATAGAAAAAGCTAAAGTTACAGGTATGGTAAGCATTACTATAAGACTGGCGCGCCATGACCGTAAAAACAATACCATTACCACAAGGGCTAAAAATAATCCTTCATAAATTGTTTTTACTACACTGTTAATGCTATCCTCAACAAAAGCACTTTGATTGTAGTAAGTTTTTAATTCATATCCTTTCGGCAATAATTTTTTTATTTCTTCTATTTTATTTCCGGTGCTTTTTGCAAAATCAATTAAGTTTCCGCCGGGTTGTTTTACAAGATCAATTAATACCGCACTTCCACCACCCGAATTGATCTTAATAAACTCCTGCTGTTCCTGTATTTCAACTTTAGCAATATCTTTTAGTTTAAGAATGCGTGTTCCATCATTTTTTACAACTATATTTTCCAGTTCATCAATATCATTTACGCGCGTGTCGGTTAGAGTCAAATACAATCTTTTATAATCAGACATGTACCCATTTGATAGCACAAAATTATTATTATTAAAAGCTGTAATTAATGTATTAGGTGTTAAACCAAAAGAAGTTAGTTTAATAGCATCCGGAATGATAACATATTCTTTTATTTTACCTCCTTTTACTATAACGTTTGATATGCCTTTTATTTGAGAAAGTAATGGCCGCAACATTAAATTCGCTTCATCGCGCAAAGCCACCTGACTGTGTACTTTACTCTCGAGACTGAGACCATACACTGGAAAAACAGATTGATTCATTGCGTCGGCTGTGATATTTACACCGGGTGGCAAATAATTTTTAATCTCGTTGATCCGACTTTCGAGCTGGGCTTTTAAATTATAAATATCCAATCCCCATTCAAAATACACATCAATATTACTTGTGCCTCTGCTGGTTGATGTTTTTACAATAATTGCACCTTTTACTTTTTTTACCGCACTTTCTAACGGTTTGGTAACAGTTATCATCATCCTGTCTATCGGCATTTGACCAGCATCAGCAACCACTGTAATTCTGGGAAATAAAACTTCAGGAAATAAATTGGTTTGCATTTGGGTATAAGAATAGATACCCGCAATAAGCAGTAACAAACCAACAAATAAGATCGGCTTGGTAAATATTTGAAAATAATTTTTTTTATCGTTCATTATTTCCCGCTTACAACTTTAACCAGCGCAGTATCCGCTAAACCATAATTACCGCTGCTAATTATTTTATCACCAGCGTTAAATTGCGGCGAAAGAACTTCTATGTTCTCTACGCTTTTGTTTCCAATTACCACCGGGATCTTAACAGCTGTACTATCGTTAATAAGCTTCATTACCCAAAACTCTTTCATCATCTCATCACTTAAGATAGAAGATTTAGGGAATATTTGCTTGTTGCCAACGGAGCCTTTACTGACCGTTACTTTTACGATCATGTTTTCCGGTAAAACTAAATTTTCATTGGTCTTTGCTAAGATCGTCTGGGTTTGAGCCAGAACATTCATTGTGCTAAGTGCCTTTGTAAACTGAGCTTTATGTGAAGAATTATCCGGCAAAACAATAACACAATTAGAACCTTGTTTTGCAAAGGCCGTAAATTCATAGGGAACATTTACCTGAAAAGCAAGGTCGCTGCTTTCAGCGATCGTACAAAGTTGTGTGCCTTCCAAAACATAATCGCCGGGTTGTTGTTTATCTAAAGTACTTATGATCCCGCTTGCTGCTGATCTGATTTTAATTAAGCCGAAGTTTACTAGTGAAGTATCCAGTTTAGAAACATTATTTCCTAAAGCCCGTCGTTCTTTTGATTCGAGTTCAAATAATATATCTCCCTTTTTAACTGCATCGCCTAATTTCACTCTCACATTTGTAATGAAAGCAGGAATGGTTGCTGTAACCACATTTCTCTTAAGATAAACAGTTGTAGCTGACAAAACAAGTTCATCATCAACTGTTCCGTATTTAACTGCAACAACTTCTACAATTGATTTTGGATTTAGAATTTCTGTTTCCTCTAATTCTTTCGGAGCAGTTTTACATCTTATTAAAAAGAATGCACTTAACAACAAAGTTATATTGATCAATTTTTTCATAATGCTTTTTTACCAGTTCCAATAATTATAAGCGTTAATTAATGACTGTTTTTGTGACGACAGAATAGTGTTATCTTTTTGCATGGTAGCCATGTTTTTTAGAACCATCACATAATTGATAATAGAAAGTTGGCCGGTGAGAATTTCTTTTTTATACAGATCCAGTAATGTACTGTATTCTTTTAGTTGTTGTTCAGCTATATTAATGCGGGTTGTGTAAAATTGCAGTTCGTTTAAGATTTTTACCTTGCGCATTGTGTTTTGAGTGACAAAATTCTCTTTGTATGACGAAACCGTTTTAAGTAAAATATCAGTTTTGTTCCGGTTAATGTTTTTCTGTTTTCCATCAAAAAAATTATAGGCAAAACTAAATCCGGCATTAAAACCAAAACGATTTGGAATAGTTGGTGCATACACCGCATTCAGACCTGTATTAGCAACTAAATTTAGCTGGGGTTTGTATTTTAATTCAAAAATATTTTTTGCTGAAATTAAATTTAAACTATCCAATCGATATTTCTCGTTGAAAAAAGAATTTTCAGAATTGGAATTTATTTTCAGGTCCAGATCTTTTAAAGCAACAAACGACGTATCTTTTATTCCACACAGTATTTTCAGATCCATTAGATCTCTTCTGTAATTGGCATTAAATGTTGTTTGCTGAAAAAGAAAATTTTGATATTCGATATTCAATAAACTCAGATCAGATTGTTTGTATATGCTTGCTTCGACCAGTTTTTTAATGATGTCTTTTTGTTCAGAAAGAATCTTCATCATTGAATTTGCGTAGTCTGCCTGCTTTGATCCTTGCAAACAAAGAATGTATTGATCTGTAACGATCTTCTCGATATCATGACCGGATAGTTTTACATTATTTTGATTTATTTGAGTTATTACGTTTACCTGATCAGTCGCTGTTTTGAGTTTTTGATTATTAAATACAGGTTGTGTAACATTTAGTAACGCTTGGTACTGTCCGCCGTTCGCTGCTGCAAAATCATAACCTAAATATTTATCTGCTCCCGATGAGTTGCCTTCGAATTTAGTTTGATTTTTATCTAAATTAATGATTGGCGAAAACATATAGTTAGCGGTTATGCCAACTTGCGGTTTTGTATAAAACGCTTTTAACCGTTCGGCCTCTAATTGATTTACTTTTGCTTGATTTTGATTGTCGTTTATTAACGGACTATTTTGTTTGGCAGCATTGATATAATAGTTCAGATCTGCTTGTGAGAAGAGAGAATTGCTAATGGAAGTGATCCCTAATATAAATACTATTACTTTTTTCATTTATTTTCGTAAAGTAAAGATATTTAGCAATTCTAGAGCAATTCTGTGCAAATAATTAATAACCATCTAAATTTGCTGTTTACAGGGATAAATTAACACTTTTGATAGTGTTTAATGAGAATTTTTGTTAAAACGAAAGAATTAACTAAGTAAAGCTTGCTTTAAATGATTTGCTCGGCATAAGCATTGCAAAAAAATAAACTATATTTAATTATTCTTCCTGAAAGGATGATAAACATTCCCCAATCTTGCAAAAACCGCATGCTAAGGATGAAAAAATCAGTCCTATATGGGAGTTAGTGGCAACCTTTGACGGTCATGAAAGAGAAAATTTTCAATAAGTTCATTTCAAGACTCGGACTTTACAATGGCCTGATTTATCAAAATAAAAAGCACCTTGCCGACATAATCTTGACTTACAAAAAGACAAGTAAGCAAATTAGTCCTGACCTTTTTCTTCCGATGTTCGGTTCAAAATTAGTTTATCGGAATGTACTGACACGTAAACATGAAATAGCGTATAGCCACTTTGTTGACAACAGAAATATAGAAGAAAGTATTGCTGAACTTAATCTGTTATTTTGTAACATGTGTATTAGTCAGTGTTACGAAGCCTTTGAAACTTACTTGAAAGATTTTGTAGCGTTAATCTTACTTGACACTCCTTCGTTGGCAATCTCGTTAGATAAAGGAATAATTACAACAAATTTTAAAAATTGCCGTGACTCTCTTGACAAAGCAAAATGGAAAACGAGAAAAAATAATAAACATTTATTTTCACTTCTATACAAATTAAACCCAAAGATTCACAATATTGAATCAGACAACATAATTCGATTTAATTTTAGAGAATGGTATATTGTTTTTTCCGACATTAGGCATTCCATTATTCACTCAGACAGTTATATCGACACCGCATCGACAAAAGGGTATTCAAAATTTCAGAAAGAGATTCTTAACAAACTTTTTTTGACGTCAAAATCTACTGACTTACATAATATTTCCTGTGTTGACGATTACAAGTATTTAATTGAAATTGTGGCGCAACATGGACAATTGATTAGAGACTCCTTATAAAAGGCAGTCGCTATGTGTTATCCTTTACAACTTATCATATTCGCTCTTCACAAAATCTGCTAACTCTTTTACGTATTCGGGCGAGAAATTAAATTCTATTCCGGCGGCTTTGTAAATTTCAGGGATTGGTTTTGTGTAGCCTAAAGCTAATGCGGTTTTGTATTGTTCAATTGCTTTTTTAGGATCGCGTTTGTAATTGCGCCAAACTGCAATTGCTCCTAATTGCGCAAAGCCATATTCGATATAATAAAAAGGCACTTCAAATAAATGTAATTGAACTTGCCATCTTCTTCTTATGTTTGCTTCCAGTCCTTTATTATTTACAACACCGCTTCCAAAATCTTTCATCAATTGCTCCCACGTCGCATAACGGTCAGCAACACTATGACTTGGATTTTG
>JANYCL010000429.1 GCA_025360355.1 Sphingobacteriaceae bacterium | reverse complement strand
GTTGACTCGCCAAACTCTTCTTCAAGGTTCCGTAAATAAGCGGTTGTGTTGCTGTTAAGAAAAAACTTAAGCAACAGTTTGATACGGGTTTTGGAGGATATGAGTGTATCAATCATTAATGAGTAACAAAGTTACTCGTTTTAAGCTAAAAAGCAATAGATTATCGGAGATTTTTAGAGACAATAATTAATTTAATATGTTGATTTTCAAATAATTAAAATCTTACTCGATTATAACATTACTACGTTGTGGAAAGTTGATCAAAACGCCCATTCCTTTCTTGGAATACACTGCCATACTGCCAATTGCGGCAGCATTTGCACCAGAAGTATACAGTATGTCTTTTAGATGTTGAAGATTACCTGCGCCTCCACAGGCAATCACTGGTAAGGAAGTTAGATCGGTAATTTGTTTTACGAATTCATTATCAAATCCATCCCAAGTTCCTTCTGCATCCACATTGTGTAAAAACAATTCGCCAACACCTAATTCTTCTTCAAGATATTTAATAAAATCGGGCATGTTATATTTAATTGAATGTCCGCTAAAAGAATAAATGCTTTTTTTACCAAATAGGTTTTTCTTAAAATCTACACACGCAACAACAGCTTGTGAACCATATTTACTCACCGCTTCTTTTATAACAGCAGGCTCTTCGAAAATTAAAGAGTTGACCACTACCTTTTCAACGCCATTTTTAAACAACTCATAAAATTCACTAACGGTTTTTACACCTCCTCCATACGCAAAAGGCATAAAACATTCACCTGCAAACTCTGCTATTCTTGGAATATTTATTTTCCGTTTTTCTTTTGTGGCTTTAATATCAATAAGAATTAATTCATCCACTTCTTTCTCATTAAATATCTTTATTGCATTTATAGGATCGCCAATATAAGAAGGGTTCTTAAACTTAACCGTTTTTACTAAACCTTTACCATCGTAAAGCAAGCATGGTATTATCCGTTTGAGTGCCATTGGTAGGTTAAAGCTTAAAGTTTAGAAAAATTATTTAGAAGTTCCATTCCGAATTTCAAACTTTTCTCAGGGTGAAATTGTGCGCCGTAAATATTTTCATGATTGAGGATGCAGGTGAATTCATTACCATAATCACAATTAGCGATCACATCATTTTCATTATTACATTTTACATAATACGAATGCACAAAATAAAAACGGTGTTTATCTTCTTTTCTAATCAATTTATTTTCTTTTTTTACATCAATATAACTCCAGCCCATGTGAGGAATTTTCAAGACTCTATCTGTAAAATTAAATTTTATGGTTTGTGCATCTATCCATCCTAATCCTTTTTCTATTCCCTCTTCACTTCCCCTTGTCAATAGTTGCATCCCCAAACAAATTCCAAGAACCGGAATTTTTTCTTCTGTAGCTTTTTTATTTAAAACTTCCAATAAACCTTTTTGTTTAATAAGATTCATTCCGTTATCAAAAGCACCAACACCCGGTAAAATTATTTTTTGTGCTTTCGCAATTGCTTCTTTTTTATCAGTAATTAATGATTCAATACCCAATTTCTTGAGCATATTTTTTACGGAAACAAGGTTTCCTAAACCATAATCAACAATAACGATCATTAAATTTATTTTTTTAGATAGCCTGACTTCCCACTGCTTTTACTTCCGTTTCCGTAACCATTACCATCGCCGTAACCATATCCATAACCATAACCATATCCGTAAGTATAACCATAACCTTTGTAATAATATTTTCCAGACATGCTCTTAACACCATTTAGGATCAGGAACATATTTTTAAGATTATTATTTACAACAAGGTTTTGTACAAAAGTTACTACTTTTTTAGTTGCGGCTTTTGTATTCAATACAAATAATGCTGCATCTACAAATTGCATTAAGTAGATCGCATCTGATAAAAGTCCTGCCGGCGGTGTATCGATAATTACATAATCGAAATTATTTTTAGCATGAATAATTAATTCTTTCATCTTCTCAGAAAGAACTAATTCAGAAGGATTAGGAGGGATAGGACCTGCATATATACAAAACAAATTCTCTATTACTGTTTTATCTGTGATCTCCTCGAGTGTGTTTTGTCCTGCTAAATAAGTACTAATACCAATTTTTGGCATCATACCCATTACCCTGCTCACACGTGGTTTATGCAGATCTAATTCTATTAAAGCTACTCTTTTTCCGGTTTTTGCTAAAACGGTTGCAAGGTTAATAGAGGTAAATGTTTTTCCTTCACCCGGCGAATAAGAGGTAACCAAAAATGACCGGGATTGCGCATCAATATTCGCATATTGTAAATTGGTTCGTAAATTCCTGAAGGCTTCCGAAATTTTAGAGTTTGGTTGCTCATCAACTGCAATACCTTTATCACCATGCATTTTAATCATAGGCAATACACCAATAACAGGCAGATCGGTAAGTTCTTTTAAATGATTAACAGTTTTGATTCGTGAGAAAAAGAAGGCTCTTATTATTATAACTAAAATTGCTGCTAAAAGTCCTGCAGTAATAAATTGCTTCATTATTTTAGGTTTATACTCATCTATCAACCCAATATTTCTTGGCTGTTCAATTATTTTTACGGTAGGAATAATACTTGCGCGTGCAATTCTTGTATTTGCTCTTCTTTCCAATAAAAAATTATACAAATTTTCACTTACAACAACCTTGCGCTGAATGTTCGTAATATCCCGTTGTTTACCGGGAATGGTTTTAATGCTACTAATATAACTTGTGATCTGCTGATTTACATTTTCTATAGCTTTATAGGTTGCTTTTCGGGAGTTGGTAATGTAAACCAAAAGATCTTGTTTTAATCTTTTAATAGTTTGTTTAAGGTCGCTTATACCGGGGTAATTTTCTTTAGCTATGGCGTAAGTCTTATTTAAAGCTAATTGCGTTGTATAAAGTTCATCAACTGCAGTGGGCAAAAAGCCTCCTTTTTCTGATATGAAAACATTTGGAGGCAAAAACTGAGGATCCTTATCTTCAATAATGTATTTTTCAAGGTCATTTAAAGTTTCTATCTGAAGTTTATACGCAGAATTCAAATTATCATATGCCGACAGTTTTCCGAAATAATCGCTTTTCTCCCAATTCAGATCCAAAATATTTTTACTTTCCTTATACCATTGCATGGTATCTTCAATATTCTTCAGCGTATCTGTAATCTCATGTAATTGCTTATCAATATAAGTAATCGTTTTTTCGTTCAGTTCTATTTTTGATACTAAAGAGTTTTCAGAATATACCCTGTTCAAAGTATCTAAAACCAGCACAGCTCGCTCAGGAATAATATCATCCAGACTTACTTTTAAAATATTGGTGTACTCAGGATTTTCAACCTTCATATTCGCCTGAAAAGTTCCAATTAACCAATCAGTAGAGTGAATTATTATTTGGTAGTTTAGTCCTGATACACTTGGTACTATTTCTTTTGTAAAATTTGGTGAACGTTTAACTAAAAGATTGAATTCAAGATTAACTAATTCTTTATCAAATTCTCCTCTGAATGTTTTGATCTGATCGCCACTGTGCATCGACATTTCATACTTATCATAATCCAAGATCTTAAAATCAACTACTGCTTCATACCATTCAGAATTAACGATGTTTATTTTTACTTCGAAAGGTATTCCTGACAAATATTCGACTGTTTTTACCCTACCGATTATATAATAAGATACCTGAAGCTTGTCTTTCAGTCGAGAAACGGTTTCTTTCATCATATCGTAAGAACCGATAACTTTCATTTCGTTCGAGTTATCAATATAATACGCACTGGCATCCTGAACTACGCTACCACCGTAGTATTCATCGTTTTTATTCAATAACAATTGAGTTGTAGCCTCAGAAATATCTACCTGCTTATGTGCATAAAAAGAACCTGCAACATAAAATATTGGCATAAGAATTAGCGGAATATACCAATTGGATTTAGCAACACGCCATAAGAGATTGAGGTCTTTTTCTGTTATTATGGCTTGTTTCTTGGTTTCCACGTGTAGAAGTGACAAAGATAGTTGATTTTAAAAGATAAATTGTTTTGGTATTCAGGTATTTTTGCTTTATATTTGCAGTTATTGCGTTAAAAATGAAACAATTAGCTTTTATATTAGTTCTGTTTTTTGTGGTTGTTTACGGTCAAACTGCTTTTGCAGCTGCACCGCCACCACCGCCTTCAGTTAATCCTCCTTGCTGGCCACCGCCTTGTATCCCTATTGATGGGGGTATTAGTGCTTTAATTATTGCAGGTGCAGCTTACGGCGCAAAGAAACTTTACGATAAAAAGAAAAAAGATTCAACTATCGCTTAATTCTGCAATAGGGCTTTATCTTTACACCATGTTTACTGCCCTTAAACAAAATCGCTTTCTTAAGTTTTTAATTATTTCCTCTCTAAGTTATCTTGGACTTTATCTTATTTACCAATTCGGTATAAAAAAATATACAGTTATCGATCAAACCTTTATTGCCTATATTATTAATTCATCGGATGTTATTTTAAAACTATTCGGTTATGATACTTTTAAAAATTTAAGCGACACCGATTATCAGGTAATTGGAATTGATGGTTCGGGCGGAGTTTGGATAGGTTCAAGTTGTAATGCAGTTACATTATTTTGCTTGTTCGCCGTTTTTGTTGCGGCTTATCCCGGACAACAAAAAAAGAAAATATGGTTTTTACCATTGGGGATATTGTTAATTCACATTTTAAATATTTTCAGAGTAATTGCATTAGCGTTAATTGCTTTTTACAATCCAAAAGTTCTTGACTTTAATCACACCTACACTTTTACTTTTATCATTTACGGATTTATTTTTTTATTGTGGATGATCTGGGTCAACAAATACGCCGCTATACCTAACGATGCTAAAAAATAAATACATATTATTTGTTTTCTTTGGCGCACTATTTGCCCTCTTAGGTTATTACCGAGAATTTTTTTTCGGAAATTACAACAACGTAATGTACCTGCTTTATAATCATGATACAACCGTACCGGTACACGAAAACTTTAATTACTTTCTTGGTCTTTCCTATAAAACTGCTTATTATTTAAAATACGTTTTTACCCTTATAGCATTTGTTCTGTTTTTTGGATTATCCTATTGGTGCTTGAGGGTTTTTACGGCCAATAAAAATTTATTAAAATGGTTTACGTATTCTTATTTAGTATTATTACTTTTAAGCTCTGTATTAATGTTATGGTCGTACTTTGTAAGAGTAAATCTGGATAGTGATGAATATTCTGTTAGCCGCTGGTTAATGGGAATAGCACAATCACCGCTACCGGTTCTATTTTTTTTAGCTACAAATAAGTTGAACGAAAAATAAATTTTATATGCAAAAAGACAACATCATTTTTAAATTAATTAAGGAAGAGCAACACCGCCAAACGCGCGGACTCGAACTTATTGCCAGCGAAAATTACGTAAGTGATCAGGTAATGAAAGCAATGGGCAGTGTATTAACTAATAAATACGCAGAAGGTTTACCCGGCAAACGTTATTATGGCGGTTGCGAGGTAGTAGATAAAATTGAACAGTTAGCTATTGATCGCGCTAAAAAATTATTTGGTGCTGTTTGGGTAAACGTACAACCTCACTCGGGTGCACAAGCAAACGCAGCGGTAATGTTGGGTTGTATAAAACCCGGAGATACAATTTTAGGTTTCAATCTTTCGCATGGCGGACATTTAACTCACGGTTCACCAGTGAATTTTTCTGGAAAATTATACCGCGCTACATTTTATGGTGTGGAAGAAAGTACTGGCCGTGTAAATTACGATACTCTGGAAGCAACAGCAAAAACAGAAAAACCAAAATTAATTATTTGCGGCGCCTCGGCTTATTCCCGCGATTGGGATTATGCACGTTTACGCAAAATTGCTGATAGTGTTGGTGCTTTATTGTTAGCTGATATTTCGCATCCATCAGGTTTAATTGCGAAAGGAATTTTAAATGATCCTCTGCCTCATTGTCATATTGTAACAACAACAACTCATAAAACATTGAGAGGTCCTCGTGGTGGTATGATCATGATGGGGAAAGATTTTGAAAATCCAATGGGAGAAAAAACTCCAAAAGGAGAAATTAAAATGATGAGCGCTTGTTTGGATATGGCAGTTTTCCCGGGCACTCAAGGGGGACCCCTGGAGCACGTTATAGCCGCAAAAGCAATTGCTTATGAAGAAGCATTAAGTGATGCTTATTTAAAATATTGCGTTCAAATGGTGAACAACGCAGCAACAATGGCAAAAGCTTTAGTTGCTAAAGGATATAAAATTATTTCAGGCGGTACTGATAACCATTGCATGTTAATTGATCTTCGGAATAAAAATATCACCGGTAAAGAAGCGGAAAAAGCTTTAGGTGAAGCAGATATTACTGTAAATAAAAACATGGTGCCTTTCGATGATAAATCTCCTTTTGTTACTTCGGGTATTCGGATCGGAAGCGCTGCAATTACAAGTCGTGGTTTAAAAGAAAAAGATTGCGTTAAAGTGATCGATCTTATTGATGCGGCTCTAATGAATAAATCTAATCCGAAAGAATTAGAGAAGATAAGAAAGAAAGTAAATACCATGATGATTAAACGTCCGTTGTTTAAGGATTAGAAACAGACAATAGAGACCAAAGAGACAGAAGGGATTTAAGAGACCGTCTTTTTTGTCTCTTTTGTTTTTTATCCCTTTTATCTCTATAGTCTCTTATTCCCTTTAGTCCATATTCATTGAGAAAAATCCTGATAATATTTATTTTCTTTACCTCTCTGCTCAAAGCACAATTTAAGCAAGACACAGCACGCAATGTAAATTTTTTAGTTCTTCCTGCTCTTTTCCGGACACCTGAAACCGGTTGGGCTTATGGCGGTGCAGGACAAGCCACTTTTAAAACTTCACATAAAAATGATTCTCTAACGCGGACTTCTTTTGTTTCAATATTTGGAGTTTGGACGGAACGCGGACAAAACATTCAAGCTACCGATGCAGTAATTTATTTTCCCAAAGAAAAATACATTTTATATTTCGATGCCGGTCATTCTTATTTCCCAGAAAATTTTTGGGGCATTGGTCCGAACACAAAAGATGATTGGCATGAACGTTATGTATCGGATCAATTTACTTCTTCACTTCACATCAAGAAAAAATTATTCAAAGGATTATTTGTAGGATTGCTTTACGATTATCAAAACGTTTTCAAATTAAAATATAAGACCGGTGGCATTTTTGATACAACCGTTTTTTTAGGAAAATCTCCTTATCAAATTTCAGGCGGAGGTTTTAGTGTTAGTTATGATACACGCAACAAAGCATTCTGGCCGACAAAAGGTTTTTATATAAATTCAATTTTTACTGATTACGATAAAGCGATCGGCTCGAATTATAATTTTTACAAATGGACTCTTGATCTGCGGTTATTTCAAAAATTATTTTTACAACACATTCTTGCCGTGCAATTTTATAATTATTCTACGTTCGGAGAAACACCAATGAAAAATTTAGCACGACTTGGCGGTTCTGATAATTTGCGGGGCTTTTACCAGGGAAGATTGCGCGATGCAAACATGGCGAGTTGCGTAGTTGAATACCGCGCACCAATTTACTGGCGTTTTAGTTTAGTTGCATTTGGAGGTGTTGGAAATGTTTACAGTCCTAAAGATCCATTATTGAATAATGAATTCCGTTACAGTTTTGGCGGCGGTGTAAGATTATGCGTTTTGCAAAAAGATAAATTAAACATCCGCATCGATTACGGATACTACAGCAAATATAATAGCGGATTTTATTTTACTTTGGGAGAGAGTTTCTAGTTAGCAGTAACTTCGGCTTCGCTCAGTCACCGCCGTGGTTGAAAATAAACTCGCTTAATGTACGCGGTGGTTGAGCGGAGTCGAAACCACATTTACTATTTCCCCTTATAAGCCATCCTGCTCATCTTCTCATCACGACGGTAAATATCAATGTACATGTGCAAGCCCGTTGAATCATCAGCCCTGACGGTATAATATTTCACGTACATCTGAAATGGTTTTTTCATGTCGATCTGTCGCTGGACAGGTGTTGCAAAATAATTCATTAATGTATCGTAAGGTAATTTTAAAGTATCATCACGAATTAAAAAACGCGCGGCTTCAACAAATTTTTCTAAACGTATGCAGCCATGACTTTGATAACGGTAAAAAGTTTTAAAATATCTTTTACTGTTTGTATCATGCATGTAAATACCAAATTTGTTATGGAAATTAAATTTACAAATTCCTAAACTGTTGTCGCCACCTATTCGCTGCCGGAATTTTAAAGGCAAATATTCCTTATTAAATTTTTTCCATCTTAATTTCGAAATATCTAATACTCTTCCTTTACTATCAACCGCTTCAAAACCTTTACGCCGTAAATAACTTGTATCGCGTTGCACAGCAGGTAAAATTTCTTTCCAGGCAATACTATAAGGAACATTCCAATAAGGGTAAACTAACATGTAATTAATTTTACTCTTTACAGAATGTGGGGTTGGCGTTTCGGGTTTACCAACTACAACTTTCGAAAACAAAACTAAGGTGTCAATTTTTTTCTTTTTCCAATATTCCCAAACATGCAGATCAGCACTCGGAATATTTACCCAGAAATAACGCTTCGGAAATTCGCGCGGTTCCCATCGCCAGCGTTCCAGTGCCATTTCCATCTGACGAATTACTTTTTCTTTATCATAACCTAAAGCTTGTTTTGTGTACTTCCCTAATTTTCCATCAGGTTCAAGGTTAAATGTTTTTTGAAATTTTTTAATTGCTTTTGCCAGTTTCACACTATCGTTTCCACTTACTGTGCTGTCGTATTCTCCGGTAATAATTAAACGCTGTTTCACCTGACTATACATCAACGCCGTATCTTTTACATTAATAAATGAAACAGAATCCCATTTCATGTTTTCGTGCTGAAGAATATATTTTTTCAGTTCTAATTTTAAAAATTTGTATCCTTCGTGAACAGGCTCCAACGAATCAAACGCAGCGCGAATATTTCCGGTCGCTAAACCTTTCTGCAAAATATCAACCCAGTTACTATCTAATTTTTTTGGATTCCATTCCATTAATAAACTATCGGGATAAAATCTTCCTTTATTTAAATGCGCACCGAATTTAAAAAGACCATCACTTAACAAAACTTCACTTTCTGCAATGGCAAAAGCGTCAAACAAACTATCTTTTGGGTTGAAGAATTTTTTCTGAAGTTTTATGAGTTTAGTATAATGATAATCATCAGGAATTAATCCGTAAAAACGTGCATTTTTAAAAATAGAAATTAAAGTATCTGCCAGAGGTTTTGTTTTTCCCTTATCTGTAAAATAGGGTGATTCCTTTTCTAAAATAGGTTTGAAAAATTCAAGAGTTTTAATTGTATCCTCAAACAAAACAAGAGTAGTATAATTTATGCGTTTGGAAAGCAGACTTTCAATTTCTTTTTTTACCGAAGCATTTACATCCTGAGGTGCTCTTACCTTAACTGTTTTTTGTTCTACTTTTTCATCGTCGTGATTACATGCCACAAGCATAACAAAAATGAGACTAAAGAAAAATTTTGAAAAATAAACCGGCTGGCTGGTCATTCTTTGAATTAAAGAACAAACTTACAAAATAAGCCACGAATTACACTAATTTTCACGAATCACTAATGCATTATCGAGAAGTTAATGTCCAATATAGAAGCAATTACACTAGTTTTCACAAATCATTAGTGCCTTATTCGTGAAATTAGTGGCTAGTAATCTAAATTGCCATAATCCAGTTTCTTACGACGGATAGCGAGTACTAAACGAAGTATTAAAATAAAGAACGGTATATACATTGTTGCTTTTGGCAATTCAAAATGATCAAGTATAATTATTGATTTACGTTTTAATCTTTCGGTAATTAAATACATCGAAGGGATCAACAACAAAGTAAGCACGGTTGCGAAAATCAAACCGAAGATCATTGTCCAGCTTAAAGGTCCCCAGAACACAACGCTGTCTCCGCCAAAGAAAATGTGCGGATTAAAATGCGTGAACAATGTTTCAAAATTAATATTCAATCCGATTGCTAAAGGGATCAATCCTAATACGGCGGCAATTGCGGTTAACACAACCGGTGTCATACGTGTTCTTCCTGCTTCTACTGTTGCGTCTTTTAAACTCATTCCGCCTTCTCTGGCAAACTCGGCAAATTCAACCAATAAAATCCCATTCCGTACAACTATGCCACCGAGAGCAATTATACCAACTCCTGTCATAATTATACTCATGTCCATTTTAAATGCGGCCACTCCAATTAATACACCAACGATACTGAACAAAATTTCGGATAGAATGATCAACGGTTTTCCTAATGAGTTGAATAAACCAACCAATACCAATAACATCAAAAATACAGCTATCATCATTGCGCGGCCAAGGAATCCCATTGTTTCGGCCTGATCTTCTTGTTGTCCGGCAAATTTTACGGTTGCTGCTCCTGTTGATTTAAATCCTTTCATTACTTCCTGGATCTTCGCAACAACTTCATTCGGGTTAAATCCTTCTTTTACATCAGCAGATAAAGTAATGACACGTGAATTATTTTTGCGTTTTATACCTGCGTAAGTATTATCATAACGGATATCACACACCGCAGAGATCGGAACGCTTCTAACTACACCACCCATATTCATATCTCTAAATGTAATTTTTAAATTACGGATAGTTTCAACATCAACACGCTGATCGTATTTGTAACGTAATTGAACAGGATACTCATCATCAACATCTCTGAACTTAGTAGCTTCAATACCATAAACAGCACCGCGAATTTCCATTGCTAACTGATAGGTTGAAATTCCTTCACGTTGCGCTCTTTCCCTGTCAATATCAAAAACGATTTCAGGTTTGTTGCTAACAAAATCAGATTTTAAATTATCTACGCCTTCTACTTTCGCTGCGTTTAGGAATTTTTTAAGCGCATCTGCATTCTGCACAAGATCATTAAAGTCATCGCCTTTTATTTCAATACTAATTGGTTTCGCCTGAGGCGGGCCGGCCTGTTCTTTATTCACAGTAATTTCTGCGCCCGGAACATCCCACTTCAATGCCTGAAGTTTTGTTAGATAATCAGTTGTAGATTTTCCGTGACGTTTTTCAAACTCCACAAAGTTAATTGCTATTTTTCCTTTATTAGGATATGAATTCTGATCGCCATCGCGAGGATCGGTAACACCAATTGTTACGTTACTGATCATTGACTCAACAACCGGATCGTTCTGATCGATCACCGTATATATTTTTTGCTCGAGTTTTCTCATTATACCATTGGTAACAGACGGGTCCGTACCTTCCGGTAATTTCAAGTACACATAAACGTTGTTAGGATCGCCCTGTGGGAAGAATACAACTTTTGGTCCGCGTGCTTTAAAGAACATCAGTGAAAAAACGAACAACACAATTACAGCTAGAAGAGGTCTCCATGGTTTACGTAAACACCACTCTAATACTTTTACATAACGTCTTACAAACCCGGGCCAAACTTTAAATTGCCATGCTTCAATTGCTTTATATAACCACAACCTGTGTAACACAAGAAAGAAAGCTAAGAAAATAATAAAATTACCAATACCAGGATGTCCGCCCATGTAACAGAATAAAGTTAATACAGCATAAAGTACCAATTGCATTCTGCCTTTTTTACTGATCCTTCCGTGATCTTTTGCTTCTTCCTCATGCGATTTCATAAAATCGACAGCGAAAACAGGATTGATAATATAAGCAACAAATAAAGAAGCAAGTAATGATATAATTAAAGTTATAGGAAGAAAATACATGAATTTTCCAATGATACCCGACCAGAATGCTAAGGGAATGAATGGTGCAAGTGTTGTGATCGTTCCGGAAAGTACAGGTAAGAATACTTCTCCTGCTGCCATTTTCGCTGCGGTTTTAATATCACGTTTGCCATTCGCAAATAACCGGTGTGTATTTTCAATTACCACAATGGCATCATCCACCACAATACCTAACGCGAGTAAAAACGCGAAAAGTACGATCATGTTAAATGTAAAACCGATGCTTGGCATTAATAAGAACGCGATGAACATGGAAAGCGGAACAGATAATGCAACAAACAATGCATTAGTCACACCCATAAAGAACATTAAGACGATCGTTACCAAAATAAATCCGATTATAATTGTATTGATAAGATCCTGTAAAGTGGTTTTTGTTTTTGCACTTTGATCTCCACTAATGGTAACATCAAGAGCTGTAGGAAACTCTTTCTTTTTCATGTCGACAATAACTTCTTTTATTTTGTCGGCCGCATCAATTAAATTTTCTCCTGAACGTTTGATTATATTTAAGGTAATAACGTTTTTTCCTTTAGAGTTTGAATAACTTTCTTTTTCTTTAAACCCATCTTTTACTTCGGCAATATCTTTGATGAATAATTTAGCGCCGACTGCTGATGTTACAATAATATTTTCAATTTCTTTCGGATCTTTAAATTCACTTTTAATACTTAAAGTTGGTTTCATTCCGTTTATTGGAACGTTACCTCCAGTAATGGAAAGGTTTTCCTGGCCAATAGCGCGTTGAATATCGCCTAACGTTAATTGTGCAGCTTGTAATTTATATGCATCAATATTTACCTGGATCTCACGGTCGAGAGCACCAACAATTTTAACTTCATTAATTTCTTTTAAACCTTCAATTCTATCCTGAAGATCTTCAGCATATTTTTTTAATTGTTTCAGATCATAGTTTCCGGCAATGTTAATGTACATGATGGGAATTTCGGAAAACGCAATTTCCTTGATCATTGGTTCACGCGTTAATGTTTGTGGCATATCCGCACGCGCCTCATCAACAGCATCTTTTACTTTTTGTTTTGCTACATCAACTTTTACGCTTGTATGAAATTCAACTATAATAACAGAAACGTCCTGAAGTGAAGTGCTTGTGAATTTTTTAATTCCTGAAATTGCTTTCAGTCGTTTTTCAATCGGTCTCGTAATTGTGTTCTCAATATTCGTTGGAGAGTTGCCGCCATTAACAGTATTAATGTAAATAGTAGGAACCGTGATATCCGGAAAATTTTCCTTTGGCAACGAATTGTATGCCATTATCCCGAATATACAAATAAAAATAGTAACAAGATAGATAGTCATCTTATTATCTATCGCCCAGCTGGAAGGTTTAAATTCTTTTATTTTATCTAACATAATATTTTTGCTTTAGCATCCGTTTAAAAATCGAATGCAATAATTATTTCTTTACTGTTACTTTGTCACCTTCATTAATTATATCGTATCCGTCTGTAATTAACATATCACCTTCTTTTAAACCATCAGTAACTTCTAATATACCGTGATATTCATGTCTGGTTTTAATTGCTTTTTTTACTACTACTCCATTTTCTGCAACAAAAACATAATTTTCTTCGGTTCCTCTTTGAATGTATTTAACAGGTAAAGTAATTTCCGGTTTTGATGATTGGTAATCGTTTATTTTTAATTTGGCTACCATGTTCGGGTGGTATTCTTTAGAATTATCCAATAGAACTTCCACCATAAATGTGCGGGTTAATGCATTAATACCTCTTGATGCATAATGCACTTTAGATACAACAGAATCTTTTGTATCAGGAAAAAGAATAAGTGCTTCGTTCCCGTTCTTTATGCGTGAAGCATAACTTTCAGCCACATCTGCTTTTACTTTTAAATTAGAAAAATTAATAACTGAAATAGCAGGCATTCCCGGCGCGATCGCTTGTCCTAATTTAATATTTACTCCATCAATTGTTCCATTGATCGGTGAAATTATTTTTGTCATTTTTATCTGCTCCTGTAAGGTTGCCATTTTTTTCTCCATGCTTTCCTTTTGCGATTTTGCCTGAATGAATTGTACTTCCGTGCCGATCTTTTGATCCCATAATCCTTTTTGTCTTTCATACATTTGGTTTACAAGATCAGTACTTGTTTGCAGATCAGAAACGCTTTGCATTAAAGCACGCGCATCAGTTTCAGCAAGCACCTGGCCTTTTGTAACTTCATCTCCTGCTTTTACATTTATTTTTGTAACAGTACCCGGCATTTCGCTCGATAATGAAACGCTTTCGTCCGCATCAATTTTTCCTTGTACTTCAATATAGGTTTTAAAAACTTCCGGAGTTAATGGCTTCGCGAGCACTTCAACTACTTTTTCTTTATTGGCTGTAGTATCAGTTTTAGAAACTTCTTCCTGCAATGCAATGATCTTTGCTTCCAATTCAGTTTTTTGCTTTTTTAATTTTTCCAGTTCGGCTTTTTTATCGGGTTGCGAACAAGAAGCCAAAAAAACAGTGCTTATTGCAGTTAATAAAATTAAATTTTTCATAAGTGTATTTGTATTATTATTTTCCATTTTTATTTTATGTTACCTAAGGCTTTATCAAGATCTATCTTTGCCATGATAAGATCATAAACAGCACTCAAATAATTGGTTTCTGATTCCCTTAATGCAGCTTCGGCAGTTACAACATCCAGATTAGCTCCAACTCCGGCTTCATATTTTTTTTGTGTTGTTTCATAAATGTTTTTCGCGAGGTCAACATTTTTTTTCTGCACTAACATCGAGGTATATGCGTTCTTATAAGCAACCGAACTGCTTGTAATTTCCATTTCAATAACCGACTTCATTTGGTTAATTGAATTTCCGGTTTTTACTATATTTATTTTTGCCTGTTGGATCTTATAATATTTTTGTCCGCCATTAAAAATTGGAACATTTAGAGTGGCGCCAAAAATTCCGATGGGGTACCATTTTTTTGTGCCGTCTGTAAAATCGAACTTCGTTCTTTGCGCTTGCTGGTTATAAGAAGCATAAGCAGCCAACGAAGGCAAATACTGAAATTTATATCTTTTTAATTCGATACTATTTAATTTTAATTGTGATTCAAGTAGTGAATATTCCTGTCTTGATTCATAATTAACTTTCAGATCCGCTAAAAGATCGATGTCTTGCAATTGTTCTGCTTTAAACTCGTCGGTTAAATTAATTGGCTGTTTAACATCATATCCCATTTGAAATTTTAATAAAGTTTCCGATACACCAACAAAGCGTCCGATCTTTTCGCGTTCAGTTACCAGGTTGTTATAGGCTAATTCGAGGCGGTCGACATCAATTTTTTCTACAAAACCATTTTTATTCATGACTCTCGCACCATCAAACATTTTTTTCAGTCGAACTATATTTGCATCCAATATTTTTAAACGTTCCTTAGTAATTAATGCAGTATAATAGGCTTTTGTAATTGTGGTAATGGTCTCGATCTTTGTACGTGCTAGATTTTTTTCAGACAATATTCTTAGCTCCTTTGCGGCTTTAAGTCCAACAATATAATCGCTGTTAAAGATCAATTGGGATGCTGAAAGTCCTGCAATGGCTTGGTATTGCGTACCAAATTTTACAGGAATAAATGTTCCTGCGGGTGCGCCAAAAATTTGACCAGGTAATAATGAAGTTGGGATCTCAAAATAATCTTTCACATCAGCGCTTCCGTTAATTTGCGGAAGTCCAATTGAAATGATCTCTTTATTTTTAAACACAGCCATTTTTACATCCAGTTCCGCATTTAAATAGGTTGCATTATGTTTTATGGCATAATCGATCGCTGACTGCAGTGAAAAATCTGCAGACTTTGCATCTTGTGCTTTAAGTGAAAATGCGCTTAGCAGCATTAAAGCAACAGTATTCAGAATTATAATTTTTACTCTCATATAATTTTATTCTTCTTCGGTAATTTCTTTGTATTTATTAATTAATTTATGTCCTCTTAAAGTACAAATGCCATATAAAAAATGTTCAACCAAAGTAAGTTGTACATCAAGCATTTTAAATTTATCGGGTGAAAATGCAGCAGGATTCATGGCAAGTTCAACTTCTTCCATTCTCAATCTTGAGAGTATTTTCACATTTACATCAGGTCTCACATGACCTTCTTTTTTTCCTTTCTCTAATGATTTTTCAACAATTTTCAAAATGAATTCCTCTTTAAAATCCCTGAACAGTTTCCATGTTTGTGGATAATATTTTTGCAGCTCATAAATGAACTGAGGATTTATTTTATTAAATATTTCATGAATGTTCTTCATCATACTGAATACTTCATCAACTATATTGTCCGCCTTTTCCATGCATTCAGCAAAAGTACACTCATCTTCTTTTATATGAGCCTGCATTAGTTTATGAATTATTTCATCCTTCTCTTTATAATATTGATAAATGGTTTTTTTCGACATGCCCAAATGTTTGGCAATATCATCCATCGTCACACTTCGTATACCGTATTTAAAAAACAGCTCTTCAGCACCTTTAATTATTTTCTCTTCTGTCGTCATTTTAACAATCCCGATAGCTATCGGGACGCGACAAAACTAAGGAAACTTTTATTGTCTTGCAAGTTTCTTATAACAAAAATATTATTCGGATATTTGCGTAATAAATGTCTGAAAACAAGAATAATAGATGGAAAATAGTTGCCGACCAGCTTAAAAACCGGTACCGGTTGGTTATACTGAACGACAGCACTTTTGC
>JANYCL010000424.1 GCA_025360355.1 Sphingobacteriaceae bacterium | reverse complement strand
CAAAATGCATTCGATTTTGTGAATGCATTTTGCAAAGCGAGAGTATGTTCCTGTTCTATTGGAATTACTTTCGCAAATTTTACAAAATCAGAAAGCACAAGCATTTGCTGTAACTTTTCTTTGCTTGCAGAATCCACAACTTGTGATTTAAATGCTCGCACAATTTCATCTGTTGTTAACTCTAGAGCCTGAATTCCAAAACGACCTTCGATATACAAACGAACAGAATCTGAAATGGCTGAATAATACTCTTTCGTTTTACCGTCTTTCCAAACTGCATCGTTCTTAACACGCTCTAATTGTTCTAATGCTAAAATATGCGGAGGGACATCCGGTTTGCGTTCCACAAGTTGTTCAGGTTTCTTTTTCGTGAGTTTAATTATTACAAAAACAATTAAAGCGACTAAGAGAATTGCAGTGGCGCTCCAATATATCATTGGTAAATACCATTTCCAGTCGAAAGCTTCTTCAAACGGCGGTTTAATATCTTTTTTGGTTGCATCAGTTGTGTCGGTTGGAACAGTATTTACTTCTAAAAACAAAGTCTCTGTTAAAACCGGATTTACAGTATCACCATTCACAACAAATGCAAATGGCGGAATAGCAAAATATCCCGAATCGAAAGCGGTAACAATGAATTGCTGATGTTGTTGAATGATGGATGGATTATTTTTATCGGGAATAGTTGAATCAATTGCCGTACGTGAAACAATTTCAACTTTTCCGGTAATGGTATCTTCAAAGGAAGGCCATTCTACTTTCAAATTCTTTTGCGCGTTGGCATCGTAAGTAACATAAACATCTAATTTAGTTTGCTCTCCAATACGGATCTTACTCGAATCTAAAACAGCATTTACTTTTATTTGCTGTGCGTTTAACGACGAAAAGATCGCAACTAAAAAAAATAAAAAAATATGTCGCAGTTTGTTTTTCATTATCTGCGTTTAAATAAATTCATTAATGGTTTTATATAACCTTCGTGAGTATAGATATCACAATAATCAACGCCACATTTATTAAACTGATCTCTTAAAGCATTTTCGCGTTTCAATACATTTACTTTAAATTGTTTTTGAAATTCTTTGCTACTGGTATCTGCCCAAACGATTCTTCCGGTTTCGTTATCTTTCAATTTCAATAAACCTATTTTCGGAATTTCTAATTCTGCTTTATCGTTTATTTTAAGTGCGATCAGATCATGTTTTTTATTGGCGATCTTTAATGCATCGGTATAATTGTCATTGGAATAAAAATCAGATAATAAAAATACTGTGCTGCGTTTTTTAATAACGTTGGTTAGATATTTTAGAGCCAATCCTAAATTAGTTCCTTTACTTTCAGCTTTAAAATTTATTAATTCGCGGATGATGCGGAGTACATGTCCTTTCCCTTTTTTTGGCGGAATGAATTTTTCGATCTTGTCAGAAAAAAATATCACACCGATCTTATCATTGTTTGTAGTTGCTGAAAATGCGACCACTGCAGATAATTCTGTGATCAGATCTTTTTTGTATTGTTTTTGAGTCCCGAAAAAACCACTGGCGCTAACATCCACTAATAACACAACACATAATTCGCGCTCTTCTTCAAATACTTTTACGAATGGGGAATTAAAACGGGCTGTTACATTCCAGTCAATTGTTCTTACATCATCGCCAGGAGTATATTCGCGCACTTCTGAAAACGCCATACCTCTTCCCTTAAAAGCACTGTGGTATTCGCCGGAAAATATCTGGCGACTTAACCCGCGTGTTTTAATTTCGATCTTGCGGACTTTTTTTAAGAGTTCTGAGGTTTCCATTGAGATTTGAGATTTGAGATATAAGATTTGAGAGGTGATTGTGAGTTGGTTATTTAAAACTTCTCTCACATCTCACTTCTAAAATCTCATTTCTCTATGGCACTTCAACTGTATTTAAAATTTCGGTGATGATATTTTCAGAAGTGATGTTCTCTGCTTCTGCTTCATAGGTTAAACCAACACGATGACGCATTACATCCGGACAAACGGCACGAACATCTTCTGGAATTACATAACCACGTCGTTTAATAAATGCATATGCTTTTGCAGCTAAAGCCAAATTAATACTTGCACGTGGTGAGCCACCGTAAGAAATTAAACCGTTAAACTTTTCGAGTTTATATTCTTTTGGATATCGGGTTGAGAAAACAATATCTACAATGTAACGTTCAATTTTTTCGTCCATGTAAACATCCTTCACTACAGCGCGTGCTTTGATGATATCTTCAGGAGATAAAATTGCATTTGGTTTTGGCATTCCTTCGGGAGAAATATTGGAAGTGATAATTTTACGCTCTTCTTCTTTTGTTGGATAACCAATAACAACTTTCAACATGAAACGATCCATTTGCGCTTCAGGTAAAGGATAAGTTCCTTCTTGCTCAAT
>JANYCL010000390.1 GCA_025360355.1 Sphingobacteriaceae bacterium | reverse complement strand
AGAAATTAAGAACGCCTGGTTAATTGATTATTGGAGAAAGACGTTTTCGGTACAAAATTACGAATAGATTTGTGTTTTACACGTGAAGTTACTAAGGAAAATACTGAATTTTATATGGCGACTGATCATTGGCTTTGTGATCCTCTCTGTTTTATCGGTGATTTTGTTCCGTTGGATGCCTGTTCCCGTTACACCTTTAATGCTTATCCGTTGTATTGAACAAAAAACGGATGGTAAAAAAATGCATTTGGATCATGATTGGGTTCCTTTTGAAGAAATAAATCCAAAACTGCAATTAGCGGTTGTTTGTAGCGAAGATCAAAATTATTTAAAGCATTTTGGATTTGATTGGGGCGCCATTCAAAAAGCAATGAAAGAAAATGAACAAGGTAAACACATCCGCGGTGCAAGTACGATCACACAACAAACTGCAAAAAATGTTTTCTTATGGCCGGGAAGAAGTTACGTCCGTAAAGGTTTTGAAATTTGGTTCACACTTTTAATTGAAATTTTCTGGAGCAAAGAACGCATAATGGAAGTGTATTTGAATAGCATCGAAATGGGCAACGGAGTTTATGGTGCAGAAGCTGCATCACAATTTTGGTTTAAGAAAAAAGCTAGTAAATTAACAAAAGATGAAGCCGCTGCGATCGCTGCCATTCTCCCCAGTCCGTTACGATATACTGCTAATCCCGCAACTAATTATGTTGAAAAACGTAAGCAATGGATAAAAGGACAAATGAATTATTGGGGTAATAAATTAGATTACGATAAGTACAAAGATGATGATGAACCGAAAAAGAAATGATGAATTATAAATTATGAATGTTGAATGGAAAAAATAGAAATCTTTAAACTTTTAAATCTTTAAATATTTTAAAATGCGTAAACTTCTTCTTATATCCTTTTCTCTCATCTGCTTTAGCTGCGGACAATCGAACTCGGAGTTTGGTGGAATGGGTTTTGTTAAGCCGGAAGCGCCCGCTGTGATTAAACGTACTTCAAAATACAAAGACATCGCATTCCGCTTGGATACTTTATTTTCGAAGATGAGTTCCAATGGTTTTAATGGTGCCGTTATCGTTGCGAAAGATGGAGAAGTTATTTATCAAAAAGCATTTGGTTACGCTGATAAGAAAAATAATATTCCTGTCTCCGATACAACTTCTTTTCAATTAGCTTCAGTATCAAAAGTAATTACAGCAACCGCAGTTATGACATTAGTTGAAAGAGGATTAATTAAACTCGATGATACATTTGCAAGTTATTTTCCTGAATTTCCATATACAACAATTACAATTAAGGAATTATTAGCGCACCGTTCAGGCTTACCAAATTATTTATATTTTTTAAATGATTATGTAACAGCGAAAGATAAAATTCTCACCAATGCCGAAATGTTCCAATTAATGGTTGAGAAAAAACCACCGCTCTATTTAAAACCTAATTATGCTTTCAATTATTGTAATACAAATTATGCTTTGCTTGCTTTGCTTATTGAAAAAGTAAGTCACAAAACATTTTCAAATTATTTAAGGGAAGAAATTTTTCTTCCTCTGGGAATGAAACATTCAGGAACAATTTTAAGTCTGGATATTTTTGAGAAATCAATTTCAAAACCTTACGATAACAGATGGAAAATAATTGAGCGCGAAGCATCGGATTATATTGTGGGTGACAAAAGTATTTTTTCTACGCCATACGATATGTTTTTATTCAGCGAAGCTTTGTATCAGGGCAAATTATTAAATCCGGAAACGCAAGCCTTAGCATACACAGCTTTAAGCAGAGAAAAAAAATTATCGAATTATGGTTTAGGCTGGCGCATGAAAGATTTTAAAAATGATGAAAAGAAAGAAGTGTTTCATAATGGTTGGTGGCATGGTTATAGAACTGCATTTCACAGACGCTTGAGCGATAAGATCACAATTGTTGTGTTGAGTAATCAATTAAACAGAAGTGCTTATCAAACTTACAAAATTTACCAGGCAATTGATGCCGATACATTATTTAGCAATGAAGCAGACGTAGAATGATAGATTATATAAAAATTCAGAAAACGGCACGTGTTGTCACGGAAGGAAAAAACAATCTCAATTTAAGATCAGTTTGGTTAATTGCGCACGGGTACGGCCAACTTGCTACTTTTTTCATAGAAAAATTTGAAAAAATTTACGGTGATGAAAATTTATTTATTGTGCCGGAAGGATTACACCGTTATTATATAAATGGTTTTATTGGAAGAATTGGTGCAAGTTGGATGACAGCAGAAGAACGCGAAAAAGATATTGAGGATTATGTTGTTTATATGGATCAAGTTTACGAAACGTATATAAAACCTTTAGACGAAAAAATTATTGTGAACGCACTTGGTTTTTCGCAAGGCGGAGCGACTATTTGCAGATGGGCAGCGCATACCAAAAACAAAATTGATAATTTAGTTGTGTGGGGAAGTAATATCCCTCCTGATATTGATTGGGAAAAAGATGGAGATAAATTACGTGGTCTGAATTGGCATTTTGTTATGGGCGACAAAGATGAATTCATATCTGAAAAGAGGAAGGAAGAACAATTGACCATGCTTAAAGAAAAGAAGATCGTATTTAATCTAATTGAATATAAAGGAACACACGATATATTTGATGAGCCATTGTTGTTATTGACTAAAAATGTGTTAAAAAAATGATGATCTTATCTCAGAATACACTCTATAATGTTATTTTTGCATAGATGTTAACTCTCTACATAAAAGAAATAAGAAGCTTTCTGAGCTCTTTTATTGGTTATGTGGCCATTGGTGTTTTTATAACACTCATTGGTTCTTTCATGTGGTTAATTCCAAGTGAAAGTACAGGCACTAATGTTTTAGAAAATGGTTTCGCTAATATCGATCCACTTTTTATTTTAGCGCCTTGGGTTTATTTATTTTTAATTCCGGCAATTACGATGCGTACTTTTTCTGAAGAGAAAAAAACAGGAACAATAGAATTATTATTAACGCGTCCGTTATCGGATATGCAAATTGTTTTTGCAAAATATTTAGCGGGATTTACTTTGGTGATGGTTTCTTTATTGCCGACATTAATTTATTATTATTCGGTAAGTAAATTAGCAGCCGATCATCGTGTTGGAATTGATACCGGTGGGATGTGGGGCTCATATATTGGTTTATTATTTTTAGGGGCGGGATTTGTTTCCATTGGTATTTTTGCTTCAGCGATTGCCGAAAATCAGGTGATTGCTTTTATCATTGCTCTTTTGCTTTGTTTCTTCGCTTACACGGGCTTCGAATACATTGCTATCTCCGGAATTTTTGGAAAGTACGACGCACTAGTGAAATCATTAGGTATTAATCATCATTACATAAGTATGAGCAGGGGAGTTATTGATACACGCGATATGCTTTATTTTTTAAGTCTGATCGCTTTATTTAATATCTCTACAAAATTAGTTTTGCAAAGCAGGAAATGGTAAGCGAAAAAAAACATACCACAAGTAACAAACGCAAAGACATCAGCAACTTTGTGATGACCGCTGCTATTGTTATACTCGCAAATTTTGTATTCTCGTTTTACTTCAAACGTTTCGATCTCACTTCCGAAAAACGATATACACTTGCAGAATCAACACGGAAATTGTTAAAGAATTTAGACGATGTTGTGTTCTTAAAAGTGTATCTGAGTGGCGATCTCAATCCTGATTTTACCCGATTAAAAAATGAAACAAAAGAAATTTTGGATGAGTTCAGGGCATATTCTGATAATCAAATAGAATATGAATTTGTAAATCCCGGTGAAAATCCAAATGTAGAAGAAGTAGGCAAAATTGAAAAGCAATTATACGATAAAGGAATTATTCCTGAACAAATAATTGATAAGAGTAAAAAGAATCAAAAAGTTACAGAAGCAATTATTTGGCCCGGTGCAATAGTTACTTTTAAAGGACGTGAATCAACTTTGCAAATTTTTAAGAAGCAAGCAGGTGGAGGATTTAGCAGGGAAATGAGTATAAATAATTCGGTACAAGATCTTGAATACGGAATTACCAACACCATCCGTAAATTACAATCGCCACGTAAACCGGAAGTGACTTTTATTGAAGGCCATGGTGAGTTAGATACTTTACGTCAGTATGATTTCATGCGTTCTTTAGGTGAGTATTACAATGTAACCCGCACTACAATAGATCAAAGGTTAGAAGCATTGAAAGGAACAGATGTGATCGTTATTTCACAGCCGGATTCTTCTTTTATTGAAAAAGATAAATTCATTATTGATCAATTCATAATGGGTGGAGGAAAAGTATTATGGATGATCGATCCGGTTATTTTAAATATGGATACTTTCAGATTGCGTCAATTTACGATAGGTTTTAGTAACGATCTGAATATTGAGGATATGTTATTTAAATACGGTGTGCGATTGAATCCGGTTTTGGTTCAAGATATGCAATGTGCATCCATTCCTGTAAACGTCGGTTTCAAGAACGGGCAGCCCGATTTTAAACCTTTTCAATGGCTATACAATGCATTGATCATGCCGGATATTGATCATCCCATTGTAAAAAATCTGGATCTCATCAAATTAGAGTATGCAAGTACAATTGATACAGTTTCTGCAAAAGGAATTAAAAAAACGGTTTTGTTGCATACATCAAGATACACCAAGGCGCAACCAACACCGGCGCGTGTTGCTTTAGCAATGGTTCAATTTAAGCCGAAAGAAATTCAATTTAATAACCCGTATCAAACCGTTGCTTGTTTGCTCGAGGGAGAATTTAATTCAAATTACGCAAACCGTTTACCAACGGCAATCCTTAGAGATTCGTCCATTGCATTTAAAGATCACGGTAAGAAAACAAAAATGATCGTGATCGCAGATGGCGACATTTCAAAAAATGAAGTGAGGAGGACTACCGGTCCGATGCCATTGGGTTACGATGCTTTCACGAACCAAACTTATGCAAACAAAACTTTTTTAATTAACTGTGTAAATTATTTATTGGATGATGAAGGTTTGTTACAATTACGCGCCCGCGAAATTAAGCTACGTTTATTGGATAAAAAGAAATACGAAGGAAAAGAAAGCAAATGGCAAATGATCAATATTGCAATGCCATTAGGACTTGTTATTTTATTCGGAATGATCCAATTTTAC
>JANYCL010000350.1 GCA_025360355.1 Sphingobacteriaceae bacterium | reverse complement strand
TAAAAGAAAATTCAGAACACGTTATGTTAGTTGATCTCGCAAGAAATGATCTAAGTAAATATTGTAGCGGAGTAGAAGTGACGGCATTCAAACAATTGCAATTGTATTCTCATGTTATACATTTAGTAAGTAACGTGAAAGGAAACTTAAAGAAAGGAATTGATAGTTTTGAAACTTTATTGGGAACTTTTCCTGCAGGAACATTATCCGGCGCACCAAAATACAGAGCAATGGAATTGATCAATCAATACGAACCCACCGCCCGCGAATTTTATGGTGGTTGCGTTGGTTTCATTGGACTAAACAACGATATCAATCACGCAATTATGATCCGTACCTTTTTAAGTAAGAATAATACGCTTTATTACCAAGCCGGAGCGGGAATTACTATTTCATCTGATGAAGAGAGTGAATTGCAAGAGATCAATAATAAAATATCAGCTTTAAGAAAAGCCATCGTAAATGCGCAAAAATTTAATAATATTGTAGAAGCAAAAACCAATGCTTCTGTTTTGGAAGAGGAGGTTACCTTATGAAAAAATTATTAGTCTTAGATAATTACGATAGTTTCACTTACAATCTTGTTCATTTAGTTGAAAAGGTGAGTGTCATTTCTTTTGATGTTTTCAGAAACGATAAAATTTCAATTGAAGAAATAAATAATTACGATAAGATCTTATTATCTCCCGGACCGGGATTACCAAAGGATGCGGGAATCATGCCTGAGCTTCTTAAGAAGTATTCTTCAATCAAATCAATTTTTGGAGTTTGTTTAGGAATGCAGGCTATCGGAGAAAATTTTAATTCCCGATTAAAAAATCTCGACACAGTTTTTCATGGTTTAGCAACGCCGATAAATATTTCACAACCTGATCTTATTTTTGAAGGTTGTCCGCAACAATTTAATGTTGGTCGTTACCATTCTTGGGTAGTTGATCAAAACGGTCTTAACTCGGATCTCATTGTTACAGCAACTGATGAAAATAAAAACATCATGGCGCTAAAGCATAAAACTTTAGATGTACGTGGCGTTCAATTCCATCCTGAATCTATTTTATCAGAGCATGGCGAAACAATTATCCGTAACTGGCTTAGCGCCTGGTAAAGATTTCCTAAAAGTTATTTCGTAGCAAATAGTTCCTTCTCCGGCCTGTGCTGAGCTTGCCGAAGTAGAGAAGGTGTCGCGACTTTACGTCGGGACGGATGAGGTTAAATGATTAAAACAATTATATTATTTATCATGAAAGAATTAGTAGAAAAATTAAGCACACACAATAAACTAAGCGAAAAAGAAGCTTACAAATTCATTGTGAAGATAAGCGAAGAAAAATTTAATGCAACGCAATTGGTGGCTTGCATGTCGTTTTTAGTAAAGCGACCAATTTCCGTAGAGGAATTAACCGGATTTAAAAATGCTTTATTAGACCTGAGAGTAAAAGTAGATTTAGATAAGGAGGCTATTGACGTTTGTGGTACTGGCGGAGATCAAAAAGATACTTTTAATATTTCAACGCTTTCAGCGATCGTATTGGCAGCTTCCGGTGTGCCTGTTGCGAAACACGGGAATCACGGAGCAAGTTCTGTTTCCGGTTCTTCTGATATTTTAAAACATCTGGGATATAAATTTAAAACTGCTTCGAATGATTTGAATGCAGAATTGGAGAAACATAATATTTGTTTTATTCATGCACCATTGTTTCATCCAACTTTAAAACATGTTGCTTCTCAACGAAAAGAATTAGGAATCCGCACATTTTTTAATTTGTTAGGACCATTAGTAAATCCGGCACGTGTTAAACATAAATACATTGGTGTTTACAATCAGGAAGTAGGTCGTTTATATAATTACGTTTTGCAAAAAGAGAATTCCAACTACAACATTGTTCATGCGTTGGATGGTTATGATGAAATTAGTCTTACAGGAACTTTTAAATGCATAGGTCATGAAACTGAAAAAATATACGAGCCTATGGATCTTGGTTACAGCAATCTCTTAAAGAAAGAATTGTTTGGCGGAGACACCATAGAGGAATCGGGTAGAATATTTCAAAATGTATTAAATAATTCGGCAACCAAAGCGCAGATCAATGTTGTTACCGTTAACAGCGCTTTTGCGATGCAGGTTTATTGTCCTGAAAGGTCAATTAGTGATTGCATTTCAATTTGTAAAGAAACCATTGAATCAAAAAAAGCGCAACAATTATTTAAAAACATTTTAAATTAAATTCATATGAACACATTAGAAAAAATAATAGAATTTAAAAGAAAAGAAGTAGCCGAA
>JANYCL010000346.1 GCA_025360355.1 Sphingobacteriaceae bacterium | reverse complement strand
TTGTCCTGATATAGGATCTTCACCTTTACACATCACTAATTCGTAAGATAAACTATCACCATCTGGATCGTAGGCTCCCGGGTTATGATAAAAACATTTATGAAAGCAAGCCTCATCAATAGGTTCATATGTAAAAACAGGCGAGTTGTTAGGCCCCATAAACTGATTGATGCTTAATAGCGTATGAATATAAAACGGCTGATTAACAGAGCTGGGAACATTTATAACTCCATTGTTCCTGTTCCGATCGAACATATACATTACAAAACTTCCCGGCCCTGCATAAGTGTGCAAACAAGAGTAAATGTTTTTTTTAACGTTAGGGGTGGTTTTTATAAGAACACCCTTAAACGAGGTTGGACATTCTGCTGTTGAAACATCAGGTGAACCATTTTGGCGTATTACTTGTGCGCTATCTCCATCGCCAAAAAAAATGGTTAGTTTACAACGGTCCGCAACACTTGGGCCGTCATCGGTATAAGTAACAAGAGTAATAGAGTAAGTGTAACCGGAGATCCATTTATAAGTAATTTCGCCTGCGCGGTTGTGGGTGGCTTTTAGCATTGAGCCAAAGCACAAAAAAAGCAAACAGATATAAATTTTTCTAATCAATCTTATAATTTAATGATCGGTTTATAAGAACTGTTTTTTTGTTCGTCCTCAATCTTTAAAATGTAGTAACCATTTTCAAATTCTTTTATATCAAATTCAAGTTTGGTTTTGTCCTTAACAAAGGTAGCATTTAACTGCCTAATTTTACGACCATTTACATCAAATAATGTTACATAAAAATAGCCTGTTTTTTGAGTATTTAGCTCAATATTTACGTTTTCAGAGCTCGGATTTGGAAACACGTTTATGCTATAATTATTTTTTGTTTTTTCATCTATC
Organism: Sphingobacteriaceae bacterium; assembly: GCA_025360355.1. Lineage (GTDB taxonomy): Bacteria > Bacteroidota > Bacteroidia > B-17B0 > Aurantibacillaceae > JAHEYG01. The sequence continues at coordinate 6,683 of JANYCL010000346.1, read as the reverse complement.
CCAATAGCTAACTGATCGGATGCGGTATTAGAAGCATAGCTTTCGGAACAGTCTTTATAAACTGCAAAAACCACATAACTGCAAGTGGTATTATTAGGCAAAGTAATTACTGAATAATCAACCGTTGAAGTATCATTTTCTGCAAATGTTGAACCAACGAAAGTAAAACCGGCTGAAGCAGGAACACCTTTTTCACAAGGCGAGTGCGCCCATGATGAAGAGCCAAGTTTTCTGTAAATATTATATTGAACAATTTTATTTCCTGTTGTAGGATGACAAGCAGGCTTATTCCATCCAAGCTTCATAATGTTTAAGCCGGAAGTCACAGTTAAGTTTTGTGGGGCAGGAGCAATAACGGCAATATCATAAACTAAAAAATTAACAAGCGAAACAGGAAAAGAACCATCTTCAATTTTAAAATAAGCAGTGTGTTTTTGTCTGCGAATATCATTACACGAAGTAGTCCATGAAAAATTTCCGGTTGCATTCATTGCAGGTGTTGAAGAAAAATTTGCAACAGATAAAGCAAATGGTGAGCCGGTAGCCGTAATGGTTAGATTATTATTGTCAGGGTCAGAAGTATTAATTGTTGTACTCAAAACATTTCCGGCTTGAACGCAAGTATTGGTTAAAATTGAATAAAAAGGAGGATTGTTTGCTGAATTAGAAACAAGAACCTGCATGTCGCGGGTAACATAACCCACTAAAGCTGGAGAGCCTCCTCCGCAAGGGATCCGCCATTCTTTAATAAGAATTGCGATGTTATATTCTCCAACCTGTTGAGGTGTGCACCAGGTTAACGTTCCAGTAATAGAATCAAGATTGAAAATTCCCGAAGAACCCGGATTTGGATAAGTATATCCAGGAATAGTTACTCCAATAGTGCCGCTAATAGGATCTTCCCCTTTACACATTACCAACTCATAAGATAAACTATCGCCATCAGGGTCGTATGCCCCGGGATTATGAAAAAAACACTTCGCAAAAGAAGCCTGATCAATTGGTTTTATAGTTAATACCGAAGAACTGTTTGGGCCCGTAAAGGAAGTGATATTTAAAAGTGTTTGAATATAAAAAGGCTGGTTAACTGAATTGGGAATATTGATTATTCCTGAATTACGGTTATGATCGAACATATAAATTTTATAATTACCCGGTCCAACATACGTGTGAAGGCAGCAGTAAATATTTTCTTTAATGTTGGGATTTGTTTTGATAAGAACTCCCTTGAAAGAAGTTGGACACTGAGAGGAAGAAATATCAGGGGAACCATTTTGTCTTATAGCTTGACAACTATCTCCATCACCAAAGTAAATGGTCATCATGCAACGGTCGGCAACGCTTGGTCCATCATCGGTGTAAGTAGTAAGTGTAATAGAGTAGGTAAAGCCTGAGATCCATTTATAAGTAATTTCGCCCGCACGGTTGTGGGTGGCTTTTAAGGAAAAGGCAATTCCGAAAAGAGCGATGATCAAAAAATATCGTACAAAACTCAACATCAATAAAAAAGCGTCAAAAAAGCACTAATAAAGCTACAATTATTGTGCCACAATAGCAATAAAAAGCCTTCGTATGTAAATAACGGCATTTGGTCATTCTTAGTGCTTTTAACATGATATATTTAAGATATTTTGTCTAAATGCGGTTAGGCGACCGCTTTTTTGTTATAATTTTACCCGTTTTTAATCTATATCCCTAAATGGGAACCAACGGAAACGGTCATCACGACCCTCATCATTTAAACAAGATCACCCTCGGCGGCTTAATCGTTACCCTCGGAATTATCTATGGGGATATTGGAACTTCGCCGCTCTATGTATTAAAAGAAATTGTTGGCGACGGACCCATTAATGCTGACTTAGTTTTAGGAGGAATATCAGCAATCTTCTGGACGCTCACCTTACAAACCACTATTAAATATGTAATCCTTACACTAAGAGCTGATAATAAAGGTGAAGGAGGAATTTTTTCCTTGTATACACTTGTAAAACGCTGTAAACATAAATGGCTTTTGGTTGTAGCGATCATTGGAGGAAGCGCACTTTTAGCTGATGGAATAATTACACCGCCCATCTCAGTAGCGTCTGCCGTTGAAGGTTTGGAAATGGTGCCTTCGTTTGCGAAAATAAATACCGTTCCCATTGTAATTGGTATTTTATTTATGTTGTTTTTAATTCAACAAATAGGTACTAAGTGGGTGGGAAGAGCATTTGGCCCGATAATGTTTTTATGGTTTTTAATGCTTGGTGTTTTAGGTCTGAACCAATTGGTAACAAATTTCTCAGTTCTCGAAGCGCTTAATCCATATTACACTTACAAAGTATTAACAGAACATCCGCATGGTATTTTAATTCTCGGAGCCGTTTTTTTATGTACTACCGGTGCAGAAGCACTGTATTCCGACCTAGGACATTGCGGAAAAAAGAACATCCGCCTCACTTGGATATTTGTAAAAACCATGTTGGTATTAAATTATTTCGGACAAGGCGCTTGGTTAATTGCACACCAAGGCGAAAAATTATCTGACCTTGGTTCCGGAGCAAATCCGTTTTTCCTTATTATGCCGCAAAGCTTTTTGATCGCTGGAATTGTTATAGCAACAAGCGCAGCAGTAATTGCATCACAGGCATTGATCAGCGGTTCGTTTACATTAATAAATGAAGCCATGCGTTTGAATTTGTGGCCTAAAGTGAGAGTAAAATATCCTTCCGAATTACGAGGACAACTTTATATCCCGTCTTTAAATTGGTTATTGCTTGCGGGATGTATTGGAGTTACACTTTATTTTAAACGGTCGTCGAACATGGGCGCGGCTTACGGTCTCGCTATAGTACTTTGTATGTTAATGACCACTGTTCTTCTTAATTTTTACATGCATCTTAAACGCTACAATGTAATTTTAATATATGTAGTTATTACAACCTACGTAATTATTGAACTAGCTTTTCTTTACGCAAACCTTAGCAAGTTCTTGAATGGAGGGTGGATCACGTTACTGATCGCAAGCATTCTGATAATGATAATGAGTATTTGGTATCTCGCAAAAAAGATCGGACACCGATATACCGACATGGTAAAACTTTCCGACTACCAACAATTCATTATTGATCTTAGTCGCGATGAATCCATTTCGAAATATGCAACACATTTAGTTTACATGACTTCTGCCAATAATCCGGATGAGATCGAACAAAAGATAATCCATTCTATTTTACAGCGCCGTCCTAAGCGTGCGGATATTTATTGGTTTGTGCATGTGGATGTTGTTGATGAACCATACAGAATGGAATACAAAGTAAACCACATTGCGGAAGATGATATTATAAGAGTGGATTTTAAATTAGGATTCCGTGTAGCGCCGCGCATTAATTTAATGTTCAGAAAAGTTGTTGAAGATCTGGTGGCCAACAAAGAAGTGGATATCAGAAGCCGTTATGATTCATTAAATAAAAATAATATCAGCGGCGACTTTAAATTTGTTGTTGTGGAAAAATATTTATCATATGATAACGAACTTCCTATTTGGGAAAAACTGATACTAAGCGTTTATTATTTTATGAAACCTTACACATTGAGTGAGGCGAAAGCGTTTGGTTTGGATAGCAGCTCGGTGAAAGTTGAAAAATTCCCAATGATCTTTAAAGCGCCAAAGCTAATGAACCTGAAAAGAATCTCAGAAAAGCGTTAAGCCGTAAAACTTATTTCAGCAAGAGTTCCATTATCGTTCGTGAAAACCATTGTGCCATCTAATTGGTCGGCCAACATTTGAATTAACTCCATGCCCAGACTATTTGATTTTGTTTTTTTAGGATCAAAACCGGCGCCGTTATCATGAACGCTTAAAGTATAAACATTATCGGTTTCGTTTTTCCGAAAAGAAATGGCAATGATGCCCGAATCCATTTTCTTAAATGCGTGTTTGTAAGAGTTGGTCACTAATTCGTTTACAATTAAACCAAGCGGAATAGCCGTGTCTAAATCAATATTTACGCTGTCGCATTTCAGATCTGTAATTATTTTGCACGAAGAACTGCTATATGATTTTTCTATTTGTGACAATAAGGTGTGGAGATAATCGGAAATTGCAACGTTGAGCATGTTGTTTTTACTATACAACAATTGGTGAATGAGTGCCATTGAATTAATTCTCAAGCGGCTTTCTTGTAACACAGTTTTGGCCTCCGCGTTGTCAATTGTTTCAGCCTGCAGACTTAACATGCTGGAAATAATTTGAAGATTGTTTTTTACACGGTGGTGGATCTCTTTTATTAAAAATTCTTTTTCTTTTAAAGCAGTTTCGATAGCGGTCTTTTGCTGAACAATGTGTTTGTTCTTAATAAATAATTCTGCCTGCCTCCGCTTATTCATTTGCGTATTTATCACCAACAACAAGATCACAAAGAATAAAATTACGATCCCAAGAACCAAATAAGAACGCTGCGTTTTTTGGTGCTCGCCCATTAGTTGGTTCTTCTGAATTATTTTTTCCTTTTCAATCAGCAAGCTTTCTTTTTGATATAATTCAAACGACACCTGCTGATTTATTAATTTACTTTCGTTATCTACTTTGGTAATGGAATCTTTAAAGTGTATGTATTTGTCGTAGAACTCTGCCGCCTTGTTGAGGTTGCCTGTGTATTTATAATATTTAGCTTCCACCAGCATGTTGCTCAGAGTTGGCGATAACTCTTCGATCTCTGCAATTAAAGGCTTGCAGCTATCAATGTACTTGCGTGCCAAATTATATTCTTTCAATTCTAAATAACACTCTGAAATTAAATTGTAGCTATTGGCCGCGCTAATTAAATTTTTTGCTTTTAAGCTGTAGTAAATATCTTTTTTTAAAGGAGGAATAGCTTCCTTAAATTTTTTCCGTTTTGCTAAAGCCGATGCAATGTTACCATCGATCAGTCCGCTAAAAAAATCGTAATACGTTTTGTTCGTATCGTATTTTCCTTTTGCATCGACAAGTGTTTTTGCTTTATTAAAATAAAACATGGCGCTGTCTAAACTATTAGCACGGTTAAAGTGTACGCCCATGTCGTTATAGTAATTCCCCAATGCAGTGGTATCTTTCTGCTGGTTTTTTGATTTTTGCATAAACTCTTTCCTTAACTCAAGAACAGATTCTGCATACAGGCCTAGCTGCAAATAAATGTAGCTTTTATTTGAAACAAAAGCATCCTGCTGTTCTTTTGGCATGCGCGGTTTTAATCTTTCTAATATTTCCTGAATTTCAAACGCTTTGTTGTAATTGCGCAATTTCATGTAGGACGGATATAACATTCCAAATACAGTAAGACTGTCCTTTAAATTTTGTGTATGAAAACGCAAACCGTTTTCAAGAACAAAAATAGATTTGGAATATTGACGATTATTAACTTCTACACGCGCATCAATAATATCAAACAAAAATTTAGCCTCGTTACTTACAGTTTTGTAATAAACACGTTGTTTAATGGTAACAAGGGTGTCTTTGATAAATGGATAAACTTCTTCTAATTGTACAACGGTAAGATTAGCTGTAAGAATTACTTTTTGTTTAACATCAGCTTCGTTAAATGATTTAATAAAAGCGTCTTTAGTAAAGGTTTGTGTAAAACCCAAAACCGGGAGAACACAAAAAAAATATATAAGTATCTGTCGCAAAAGTTCGGGGACCTGTTATTTAACAAATATAACCGTTTAGGTTTTTAGATTTACATAAATCAAAAATTTTATCTGTTACATTAAAAGTATGTAAACTATCCGGCCCAGCCGTCGCGGTCTAAACTCCGGTATTGAATGGCCTCTGCAATGTGATTAGGCAAAATATCTGTTGAAGTATCCAGATCTGCAATTGTACGGGAAACTTTAAGGATCCTATCATAAGCCCTTGCGGAGAGGCCAAGTTTTTCCATTGCATTTTTTAAAAGTGTATTTCCGGCGGCATTTAAACTGCAGTACGTTTTTAATTCCTTAGTATGCATTTGCGCATTATTATAAATACCGGGCAAACCTGCAAAACGTAAAGTTTGTATTAACCGCGCTGCAATAACGCGTTCGCGGATATTTTTACTAGGCTCAGCACTTTGTTTATTGCTAAGTTCACTAAAGGGAACAGGCGTAACTTCAACATGGAGATCGATCCTATCTAATAAGGGACCGGATATTTTAGTCAGATATTTTTGTACCACACCAGGACCGCAAACGCAATTTTTTTCGGGATGATTATAATAACCGCAAGGACAAGGATTCATACTTGCTACTAACATAAAGCTCGCAGGATATTCCACGCTAAATCTTGCTCTGCTAATTGTTACCGTTCTATCTTCTAACGGTTGGCGCATTACCTCCAGCACGCTTCTTTTAAATTCGGGGAGCTCATCTAAGAACAAAACACCATTATGCGCCAATGAAATTTCTCCCGGCTGCGGGTTATTTCCGCCGCCAACTAAAGCAACATCACTGATCGTATGATGTGGATTTCGAAAGGGGCGTTGCGTAATCAAACCGGATTGACGAACTGTTTTTCCGGCTACACTGTGAATTTTTGTAGTTTCTAAAGCTTCTTCAACTGTAAGCGGAGGTAAAATAGAAGGCATGCGCTTACTCAACATTGTTTTTCCCGCACCGGGCGGACCAATTAAAATTGCATTATGTCCTCCCGCTGCAGCAATTTCTAAAGCGCGTTTAATGTTTTC
>JANYCL010000303.1 GCA_025360355.1 Sphingobacteriaceae bacterium | reverse complement strand
TAAACAGTTTTAGATTTCGTGTTCAAAGCTAAACCAAGACCCCAACCGAATTCACCACCGATTGAAATTTTAGGTAAAACAAAATATTCAGCTCCAATAAAAGCACGAACACCTAAACCAAATTGTCCACCTGGTTTATCTGAAGTTTTACGGTAATTGTTTGCATTGATAGTGGTAGGTACATTGTTTCCAAGATTTGAAGTAGAGAAAGTACCTGGTTGAACAGTATTCCAATTAGTACTATAAATTGAGTTTGGATCAACATCCGGATCTGTAGTACCTGCAGCATTTTGTTGAGTTAAAGCATTAGCATATTTGAATTTATCTTTACTAGAAGAATACCAAATATAAACATCAGCACCATAAAACCCTTGTAAACGAGTTTTACCTTTACGTTTTTCCATACCAACACCAACTCCGATAAAAGTACTACCATGAGTAGCTTTATCAGTTACTTGGGCTGATGTAGTTGGGAAATAAACAGTTGTACTTGTTGAAGCAACCGGTTGTAACACATCATTTTTAAATGACTGATTACGCAGGCCTATACGAACGGTTGCCCTGTAAGCATTTTGTGCATCAGTAAATTTTTTAACCATGATAGTGTTATTTGCACCATAATTGTTCCATGTTGGAGCAGCGTTAATACCTGTTTTTCCAAAAAAGTTACCCATGTACTGTAAGAAAGGAGCGGCTTCAACGCTAATGGCCCAATCTCCGGCCTCAGGTAGAATCGGCTCACCTTTCTTAGAGGTTAAGTCTTGAGCGAAAGCACCGGTTACACCGAATGCTAAAGCTAATAGAGCGATTGATTTTTTCATAGTTGTTTTTGTTTAGTTTTTATTTAGGCAAAGTTATTGAGTTTTGTGCGTGTAAGTGCTTTGTTAATATCACTTTATAAACAGGCTAATGTTAAGATACTAAAAATAAGTGGATTAAACCTTGTTTTGTAACATGGGTACGAATTTAAACTTGCCAATCACTTGTTTTTCAAATGCTTGGTCAGATATTTTTTTCAACACATTCATTTCTTGCTGTTCTCCTTCACCAATGGGAATTACAATTATACCTCCAACTTTTAATTGAACTAATAGATCGTTGGGAATGTATGGGGCGCCGGCCGTTACTATTATTTTATCAAACGGAGCATGCTGTGGCAAACCTTTATAACCATCACCATAAAAAAAGCGAATGGTTTGGTAACCAATATAAGGCAGGAATAATTTTGTTTTATCGTAAAGCGTTTTTTGACGTTCAATAGTAAATACTTTAGCACCCATCTCGACTAACATTGCGGTTTGATATCCGCAACCCGTACCAATTTCTAAAATTTTTTCTCCTTTTTCTATTTCTAATTTTTCGGTTTGAAAAGCTACAGTAAAAGGATGGGAAATTGTTTGTCCTGCACCAATGGGCAAAGCCTTGTCTGAATAGGCATGCTCGAGCATTGCCGGCCTTCCTGTGGATGGATCGAAAAACAAATGACGTGGAATTTTTTCAATAGCACTTAGAACTGCGCTATTACTGATGCCTTTAACGCGCAACTGTTCAACTAAACGTTTCCGCTTTCCTAAAAAAAGATACTCGTCTTCTTTGCTTACTGTATAAAACACAATTTTCCCCCTTAAAAAATCAAATTTAGATTGATAAAAGGCTCCATTTTATAAAAAATATTTTTCTTGCTAACAATTGAGTTTTGAAGAGATCCATGAAGTTTTCTTTGCGTTTATTGTAATCCCAAAAACAAGCAAGCATAACCCAACCAAAATTGAAGACTTGCGTTTTAACGGTCTCAAAAAAACAAACTAAAGCTTTCAGTGTTAACTATTAATATACTGATAGTCAAATAGTTAAGTATTAATTTTTTCGTGATGAAACTTCTAAAGGAAAATCTAAAAATTCAGTTTCTTTTCTGATCCTTATTCCCCAATGTAAAACAAGGTTTTCAACATCTTTTTATTTTACTAACATACGCAATAAAGCCACAGTAAGAAACGTTTCATTTATAGTATAAATAGGCTCAAAGCCGTTGTCTACTTGTAAAAACAACCGTATTTTTGCGCCTCAAAAAATTGATGAAGCCATTTGGAATAATTTTACTTTTTGTACTTTTTATCGGTTGCAGCAAACAAAAACAAAAAGCCCCTGAAGCTTTTTTTATAAAACCGGAAAGTATCACCGTTGCAGTCACAACCGCTGATCTGCAGGGAACAACCAATCATAAAATTACCGACCTCTGGTATTATGTTAATAGTCAGTTTAAGGGAGCATTTCCTAATGGTAGTATACTTCCTATTCCTTCAACAGGTCCGACACAAATAATTGTTAAGGCCGGAATAAAAAATAACGGCATCTCTTCTACCCGTCAACCATACGAATTCTACGATCAAATTCTAATTGATACTTCTGTTACCCCCGGCATCATTGCCAATCGCAATTTTGTTTTTCATTATAAAACAAACGCTATTTTCAGATGGCTGGAAGATTTTGAAGGTTTTGGCACCACCACCGGCATCAGTATAAAAAAATCAAATAACTCCGATACAACATTCAAAATTTTAGATAAGATCCTAACCCCCGGAGTTGATGTTTATGAGGGAACAAAATGTTTTTATTTTGCAGTTGATGATATAAAACAAATAGCACGGTTTGAATCAACTGCTCTTTATCCTTTACCTAAACAAGGTCAGCCGGTTTATTTAGAAATGAATTATAAATGCACACAGGGTTTTGATGTTGGTGTTTTTAACGGAAACACTTATCAATATGTGGCTACAGTTAATGCCAGTGATAACTGGAATAAAATTTACATACAACTAAGTTCAGGTGTTAGTACATTGCCAACTACCACATCCGGTTTATTTATCAGTGCTTTCAGGGATGCAAATGTTTCTACTTCGCAAGTTTGGATCGACAACATAAAAATAATTAGCTACTAGCTTGAATAAAACGTTACATACTTTAAAATATGTTTTCTTCGATCTATTATCGGCCGCAGCAGCTTGGACAGCCTTTTATGTTTACAGAAAAAGCAAAATTGATCCAGTTAAAATTGGTTCGGTACCCGATGTGTTTTTTGATTCACAGTTCTTCAAAAGCATTGTCATAATCCCATTGACTTGGTTACTGTTTTATTATTTAGTAGGAACCTATAATAACGTTTTACGCCGCTCCCGTATCAACGAGTTCGTACAAACTTTTACCGTTTCATTATTAGGCGTAACAGTTGTGTTCTTTGTTTTATTACTTGATGATTATGTGATCAGCTATAAATTCTATTACAATTTATTTTTTACATTATTCGGTTTGCATTTTTTATTTACAGCTACTCTCCGTTTTATTTTATCGAGCATCACTAATTACCGGATAAGTAAGCGCGATTTTGGTTTCCGTACCGTAATTATTGGAAGTAATGAACGCGCATTAAGTACGCTCAAAGAAATTAATTCTCTCCGCAAAGGCATTGGTAACTCTTTCATTGGCTTTGTTCACATAGAAGGAAAAAATGGATACTCGGAAGAATTAAAAAAAGAATTACCGCACTTAGGAGAATATGATGAGATAAAAAAGATCATCCAGAATAATAATGTTGAAGAAGTGATCATCGCTCTCGAAACCGAAGAACACGAATATCTAAAACAGATCGTGAACGAATTAAGCGATCTTGGACTAGTTATAAAAATTATTCCCGATATGTACGATATTTTATCAGGACAAGTTAAAATGAATTCCATTTTCGGAACTCCGCTTATCGAGATCAAAAATCAAATTATTCCCGATTGGCAAATTGCAGTTAAGCGTTTTCTCGATGTGAGCCTTTCTGTTTTGGTTTTAGTTGGATTGAGTTGGTTCTATTTAATTCTAATTATATTCGTAAAAATCACTTCTCGCGGTCCTGCATTTTTTAATCAGGAGCGTATTGGTATTCACGGTCGCCCATTTAAAATTTTTAAATTCCGTACCATGTTGTGTGATGCGGAAAAAACCGGTCCTGCCCTCTCGAGCGAAAGCGATCCGCGTGTAACAACATTCGGCCGCTTCTTACGCAAAGTTCGTTTAGATGAAATGCCGCAGTTCTTAAATGTTTTAATGGGAGATATGAGTTTAGTTGGTCCACGCCCAGAGCGACAATTTTTCATTGACCAAATTGTTGTACGCGCTCCTCACTATAAACATTTACAAAAAGTTCGTCCGGGAATTACATCCTGGGGACAAGTAAAATATGGTTACGCCGAAAACGTTGACCAAATGATCGATCGTTTAAAATTTGATATTCTTTATATCGAAAACATGAGTCTTCTGCTCGACTTTAAAATTTTAGTGCACACTGTTTTGATAGTTGTGCAAGGAAGAGGAAAGTAATCCGAATCACGGATAATAAATCTAATGCAATATTATTTGTCAACGTGACGCGAAATGTATTTTTCGTTTGGAAGTAAACTTCGTTGTATTCGTCTGGCATAATGTATGCTGTCTAAAATTTCTTTCTGCTTTTCTTCAACGAGTTCTTTTTGTTTTTCTACTAGTTCTTTTTGCTGTGTGATAATGATATTTGCTTTTTGTTTTTGTCGGTAGGAGCGGAAAATAAATCCAGCTAGCAATAAAACCAAAAACAAACCACCGCTAATGCTAAAAATAATGATCCTTGTCACCACGTCTTTCTTTTCCTGATTTGCTTTTGTCTCTCCTTCTTTTTTATCAAAATCGTACTGCATTTGCTGCCGCACCGTTTTTTTGGTGTTCTCTTCGTTTATCAAACTATCGCGATAAGAAATATATAATTTGTAATTCTCATACGCGCTTTTATAGTTACCCAGACTGCTATCGGCTCGGGCGAGGCTCTGATAACTATGTTTCATATCATCGAAACTGCCAATTTCTTTAGCAAGAGTAAGATCTTTTTGTAACCAGAGCTTGGCTTCCTCTGCTTCGTGTAAAAAAATATAAAGAGATCCTATATTTCCGTAAGACGAAGCTATACCATCTTTATCACCAATTTCTTCTTTTATTTTTAAGGAAGCTAAAAACTGTTTCAATGCCTCGGAATAATTACCCTGAAGATGATAAACGCTTCCTATGTTACTATAAGAAATCGACATGCCCATTTTATCTCCAAGTTCTTCCTCAATTTTTAAAGCTGAAAAATATTGCTTTAAGGCTGCGGGACAATTATTTTGTGTAGTATAAACATTCCCTATGTTGTTGTAAGAATTTGCAATACCGCTTTTATCATTTATGGATTCCTGAATTTTTAAAGAGGCAAAGAAATTTTTAAGAGCTTCGGCATAATTGTTCTGGTTGCAATAAATCATTCCTAAACCCGAATAAGAAAGCGCGATGCCCTCTTTATTGTCAATTTCTTCATATTTTTTTAAAGAACTAAAATAGTTTTTGATGGACTCAGAATAATTACCCTGATTAAAATAAACCCCTGCCAGATTGCTGTAACAAGCAGCTTCACCGGATCTATCATTTATTTCTTGTTTTATTTTTAGAGCCGAAGAATAGTTTTTCAATGCATCGGGATAATTGGCTTGATAATAACACACACTCCCTATTGTGTTGTAAGAAGCTGCCATACCTTTTTTGTAGCTTAAGCTTTGAGCAAGAATTAATGACTGCTTACAATAAACAAGGGCATCATCATAATTAACTGCGTTAAGATAATTAATGCCTAGTAAGCGGAGAGTTTTAACTTTATTAGTATCATCCTTAAGAGTTTTTAAAACAGCTTTCAGAGAGTCTCTTTCCCCGTTTTGTGTAAAATATTTGTTAGTTGCGCCTGTAACGACAAGCAGAAAGACAAAAAGATATTTTCTGTAATTTTTCATCAGCATCCTTTAAAGCATTTTCATGCTTTTAAAACTAACAAAATAATCGCAGACTAAATACTATCTAAATTATTTAGTGTTGATCAGTAATACAAATAGAATAATGATGTATATATTGTTGCAGCGGATTGTAAAACCGCACTAGGGGCAATGTTCGTTGTTTTTCTTTGACTAAATTTATCCTTTATGATTTGAATCGAAATCAATCATCCATTCAATTCCGTATTTATCCCTGAACATACCAAAATAGGTTCCCCAAGGATTGTCGGAAATAGGCATTTCAATTTGTCCGCCTGCTGAAAGTCCGTTAAATAGTTTGTCAGCTTCCGCTTTGCTTTCTGCAGTAATTACAATTTTACTTCTATTCTCATTTTCGTTTGTACGTCCCATAGCTTCAGGAACATCATTTGCCATTAAAATGCTTTTACCTATTGGCAAAGCAATGTGCATTATTTTATTTGCTTCCTTCTCTTCTACCGGGAAACCCGCACTTGCCAGATCTTTGAAACGCATAATTTTCGCGAACTCTCCGCCAAATACCGATCTGTAAAAATTAAATGCTTCTTCAGCATTGCCATTGAAATTAATATGTGGATTGATGAGTGCCATAGTTTTTTGTTTTATTTGTTATTTAATTTTATTTCTTCGTTCTTGCGAAATTTAAATCCGTCTAATTTAGCATATCTCTAATTACAAAGCTGTATTAACAACTCTATAGATGTTCTTAATTCCGCTTTAGTGAAAGTATTTCCAGAATCGGGATGATCAATTGCGTTTCTAATATATGTACATATTGTTTCATAGTTATTTGTTCTGAAAGAAGAAGGTTTTCTATGGATAGTTGAATCATACAAGGAATGACCCTTGATAAAATCATCGCAAGTTTTGACATTCTGTTTAAGTTCTTTATTTTGCAACCAGCCATAAAGTTCAATATGATAATCGTTAGAAACAATATCAAATGCTAAATAATTCGTTTCAGCACTTGTGACAGATGGCAAAACAGATGGAGCGTCAATTTTATTTTCCTTAATAATATTATTTACTTCATTTAGAACAATAACTAAATCGCTTGATCTATGAGACAATGCATCTTCAAGCACATATTCCGAATGTGTAGCAATAAATATTTGCGCAACTTGAGCGTTGTCTCGAGTAAATAAATCTTTATAATACTGTAATATTTTTCTCTGCCATTTGGGATGCATACTTAACTCAGGTTCATCAATTAAAACAGCTCCCCCATCTAATTTTTTATTATTCTTTAGCAGGTAACTTCCTCTGAATACAATTTGCTTTTCACCAGTACTTAGATTATCAATAGTTATAGATTTTCCATTCTTTTTAAACATGATGTGTTTTTCCCTCGCTCCATCCTCGACATTATCATATTTAATTTTTTCAAAAAAATTATCAAAAGCATTTTT
>JANYCL010000301.1 GCA_025360355.1 Sphingobacteriaceae bacterium | reverse complement strand
ATCATGGCGATTTAAAAATGGGTGATATAACTGTTGCGCAAGTTTACCAAGGTATGCGCGGCATGTTAGGAATGGTTACCGAAACTTCTAAATTAGATGCAGACGAAGGAATCCGTTTCAGAGGATATTCTATTCCTGAATTAAGAAAACAATTACCAAAAGCTCCGGGTGGAACAGAACCGTTACCGGAAGGAATATTTTATTTAATGTTAGTTGGTGAATTACCATCGCAAGATGATGTTACATTCATCACCAACGAATGGATGAAACGCAGCAACGTTCCGAAACACGTTTTTGATGTTATCGAAGAACTACCTGTTGATGCACATCCAATGACTCAATTTGTTATTGGTGTAATGGCCATGCAAACAGAAAGCGTTTTTGCAAAAGCGTATGCAAAAGGCATGAGCAAAAAAGATTATTGGGATTACGCTTACGAAGATTCAATGAATTTAATTGCGCGTTTACCGCGTATTGCAGCATACATTTACCGTCGTAAATATAAAAACGGTGCACACATTGAACCGGATCATAAATTAGACTGGGCGGCAAACTTTGCACACATGTTAGGTTACGATCAAGTAGATTTTAAACGTTTGATGCGTTTGTATCAAACAATTCACGTTGATCATGAAGGTGGAAACGTTTCAGCGCATACAACTCACTTAGTTGGTTCTGCGTTAAGCGATCCTTATTTATCTTTTGCAGCAGGTATGAATGGTTTAGCAGGACCGTTACACGGTTTAGCAAATCAAGAAGTGTTGAATTGGATAATGGAATTGAAAGAAAATTTAGGAGGAGGATTACCAACTAAAGAACAAATTGCAGAATACATTAAGAAAACTTTAGCTGAAGGAAAAGTTGTTCCGGGATATGGCCATGCCGTATTACGTAAAACAGATCCTCGCTTTACTGCACAACAGGATTTTTACAGAACGTGGATCAAGCACGATGATATTTGTGAGATAGTTCAAATGGTTTATGAAGTTGCTCCTCCAATTTTGGAAGCGACAGGAAAAATTAAAAACCCTTGGCCGAATGTGGATGCGCACTCAGGTGCATTGTTAGTTCACTACGGAATGCATGAATATGATTTTTACACTGTGTTATTTGGTGTAAGCCGTTCGCTTGGAGTTTTAGCCAGTTTAATTTGGGACAGAGCAACAGGTTCAGCAATTGAACGACCGAATTCAACAACTACCGAAGCCATTAAAGCAAAAATTAAAGCGGCGCAGGAAACAAAAACAACTTAAAATGAAACCCAGTCCTTTCGACTGGGTTTTTTGATTGAATGAAGTATAAATTTGTATAATTTGATTTAAGAACAAATTTAACTTCATCCTGGTAAAAAAAATGAAACTCCAATTGAACGATACAATAACAGCTCTCGCAACTCCTCACGGAAGTGGTGCCATTGCTATTATTCGTTTAAGTGGAAAAAAATCATTTGAAGTAACTGAGAAAATATTTTTCGATAAAGAGTTGAAGCCAAAAAAAATTGCTTCTGAAAAAAGTCATACCGTACATTTTGGTTTGATCGCAGAAGGCGGTTTAATAATTGATGAAGTTTTAGTTACTATTTTTAAAAATCCTCATTCTTATACAGGGGAAGATAGCATTGAGATTTCTTGTCATGGTTCAACTTATATTCAGCAACAGATCTTACAGTTAATATTAAAGTATGGCGCACGGATGGCGAATGCAGGTGAATTTACATTGCGTGCATTTTTAAATGGGAAATTTGATTTGTCGCAAGCAGAAGCGGTAGCTGATCTTATTGCAAGTAATTCCGGTTTATCACATCAGGTGGCGATGCAGCAAATGCGTGGTGGTTTCTCGAACAAAATAAAAATACTGCGCGATCACTTGGTAAATTTCGCTTCTTTAATTGAATTAGAATTGGATTTTTCGGAAGAAGACGTTGAATTCGCCAATAGAAATGATTTGAAGAATCTTGTGCAAAGCATAATTGGCATCATCGAAAAATTGGTTCATAGTTTTGAAGTCGGGAATGTTATTAAAAATGGAATTCCTGTTGCAATTGTCGGCAAACCAAATGCAGGAAAATCAACTTTATTAAATGTTTTATTAGATGATGACAGAGCTATAGTAAGTGAAATTCCCGGGACGACACGTGATACTATTGAAGATGAAATTGTAATTGAAGGTGTGTTGTTTCGTTTTATTGATACGGCGGGCATTCGCACCACGACAGATATTGTAGAGCAAATGGGAGTGAATAAAGCTTTTGAAGTCATAAAAAAATCAGCGATTGTTATTTACCTATTTGATGTCCATGAATTAAGTGCAGGCGATCTCTCAATGGAAATTGATCTGATAAGAAGACATATCGGCACTTCTCAATTGGTTGTTGTTGCCAATAAAATTGATGTTGAAGATATAAATGAGCTCCAAAAAGAATTTTCTGAATTTGCCCCCGTATATATTTCAGCGAAAGAATCAAAAAATATTGATAATTTGAAAAGTAAACTCGTTGGTTTATTTGATGCACGCACTGTAAACACCACCGAAACTATTGTGACGAATGCACGTCACTCTGATTCTTTGAAACGCGCCAATCAGGCTTTAATTAAAGTGTCAAAAGGTTTGGATGAAAAGATCCCCGGCGACCTTTTAGCAATGGAGATCCGTTATGCACTGGATGAATTAGGTAGTATCACCGGTGAAGTGACAAGCGATGATCTGCTTACCTCAATATTCACGCGGTTTTGTATCGGTAAATAATGTTTCCTTATTTTAAAAAACACATTTGGATCCCGGTAATTCTTATTTACGCCATTGTTGAAATTCTCATCAATCCCCTAGGTGAATTTTGTTTAAATGATGATTGGGCTTATGCAAAGGTTGTTCATGAATTTGTAAGTACCGGCGAATTAAAATTTTCTTTCTGGCAAGGCATGCCGAATATCCCTTTGATTTTTCTGGGAATATTTTTTTCAAAACTATTTGGATTTTCATTTACACTGTTACGACTAATTTCAATTGTTTCACTTGCTATCATTACAATTGTTTTCGACTATAACCTAAAACGGTTTTCAATAAGTCTTCTAAACAGATTTTTCATCTTATTCCTGTTCGTATTTAATCCGTTGACAATTTCATTGGGGAATTCATTCATGACCGATCTGTTTCAGTTATTGCCATGCATTTTAGCTTTTCAGTTTATGACCATGTATTTCTTGGAGAGAAAATCATTTCATTTAGGTTTATTTATTTTGCTTTCATTCATAGCAACTTTGGGCAGACAATCCGGAATTGTAATCCCACTGATCTTTGCCATAATAATGATTCGTGAAAATCGGAACCTCAAAAATATTTTCTTAGGAATTATCCCTTTTGTTATTTCTTTATTAGGACTTTTTATTTTTGAGTACGTTGCTAAAGTAAAACAGATCTTACCCTTGAATTACAATTCGCAATTCGATTCCATAATTTCAATTGTATCCGGTCCGACGTTGAATAATTTTAAAACACTCTTATATTATTTTATCATATCAACAATTACGCTGGGATTATTTATTTTACCACTCGCAGTCTCCGGTGCAAAGGAATGTTTTGAGTTAGTAAAAAGATCGCTTACCAGTAAAATAATTTTAGCGATCTATATTTTGTTGATAATTGGAAAAGTAGTCTTCTCTCCAAATATTTTTCCGTTTGTCGGGAATATGTTTTACCATTTAGGAACCGGTCCGGTTATAATGACTGGCTTTGATACCACAGCCGACCAGGAACTCTCATTGTATCTTAAGATCATTTGGGCAAGCTTAAACTTTATAGGTGGTTTGAGTTTTTTTATTTCAGTATCATTGATTTTGAGAAATGATAACAAAGAAAAAAACATCAGTAAATTATTTTTTATTTTACTGCTGATATTTTATTTACTCCCTTTATGTTTTAATTATGCAAATGAAAGATATCTTTTATTTATAATTCCTTTTTATTTCATGGCTTACGTTCATTCCTTAAAAAGGGAAATAAATAAATTATATTTTGTAATGGTATTTCTCCCGCTATTTTATTTTTCTGCGGAGAGCTCACACGATTATCTGTCATTGAACAGAGCCAGAATGAAAGCCACGAATTACTTAGTACAAACAAAAAACATTTCTCCCAAAAATATTGATGGCGGATTTGAATTTAACGGATGGCATGCTGAAGACACAAAAAATTATATCCCCTCACATAAAGGTCGCTGGTGGTTTGTTGAGAATGATGATTATGTTGTTAGTCCTGTGAGTTTGAAAGGTTATTCAGTTGACACAGCATTCGTTTTTTCAGCATGTATGTCGTTTAATTTCGACAAAATATTAGTGTTAAAAAAGCAAGAGCAGTCCAAGGCAAATTTGACTCATTAAAAGAAAGGTTTTACTGTATGAAATGATCATTTCACTCAGTCCAAATAAATTTAGATTTTAGGTAATAAATAGTGTGGAATAAAATTGACTTTTACCTCTCAATTTTGTATTATTATATAAATTTTAATACCCTTTCTCATGAAAAAATTTATACTAGCTGTTTTAGCATTATCAATTTGCAACATTATTAACGCGCAGGATTGGCGTACTATGATGCAGGATCCAAATTCTAATTTTTATGATGTTCAAAAGAAAGCGAATGCTTATTTTAAAGAACATGTAAAAGAAGAAATGGAGCGTTCAAAAAAGATCGCGAAGGGAAAAGCAGTTGAAGCTGAAGGTTCCGAAGAGGAATTCAGCGGCTACGAGCAATACAAACGCTGGGAAGCTTTCATGGAGCCACGTGTTTATCCTACAGGAAATCTTTCTTTACCAAGTACAACCTGGAAAAATTACCAAACATTTGTTGATCAAAATCAATCGGGAAATAAATTGGGAAATAACATGATCGCATCTTCTACTTGGACTGCAATGGGTCCGTTTGGTGCTATGACAGGTTCAGCTTGTGGTTTACCACGTAAAGCAGGACGTGTTAATTTTATTACATTTAGTCCGACAGTAAATACAACATATTGGATCGGTGCACCGGCAGGAGGATTATGGAATACAACAAACGATGGTGTGACATGGAGTACGACTACAGATAATTTAAGTGTAATTGGTTGTTCTGATCTTGCAATTGATCCGATAACGCCAACAACAATGTATTTAGCGACAGGTGACGGTGATGCAGGCGATACCTATTGTATTGGTGTTTTAAAATCACTTGATGGTGGTGCAACATGGAATCCAACCGGTTTAGTTTGGACAGTTAATCAGCAACGCACAATGCGCCGTTTAATTGTTAATCCAACAAATCCATTAATAGTAATTGCAGCATCGAGTGCAGGGATCTGGAGAACTATAAACGGAGGAACAACGTGGGCACAAGTAAGTACTATTGATGCTTACGATCTTGAATTTAAACCGGGCGATGCAACAACAGTTTATGCAGGCGGCGGAGCATCTGCAACTACACATGGTTTTTATTTATCAACTAACAGCGGTGCAACTTTTGCGATCATATCTAACGGTATCCCAACAACGGCATGTACGCGTGTTGCAATTGCGGTAACAGCAGCCGATCCGAATTATGTTTATGTTTTACGTTCTAATACTACTTATAATTTTGGCGGGTTGTACCGTTCAGTAACAAGCGGTACTCTTTTCACTTCTCAATCAACAACACCGGATGTTATTTGTAATTCATGCGCAGGTGTTGCTTCCGGTAACGGACAAGGATGGTATGATCTGGGAATTGCATCATCACCTTTAAACCGGGATGAAGTTATTACAGCGGGCGTGAATCACTGGAAAAGTTTAGATGGCGGCGGTACTTGGTCGAACATTGGTTGTTGGAATAGTGTTTCAGCTTCTCCACCTTACGTACATGCCGATGTTCACTTTGTTGGTTATACACCTGCAGGAACTTTATATTCAGGAAATGATGGAGGGGTTTATAAATATACGGGAACAGCATGGACAGACATCAGTTCACCAATGAATATTTCACAACAATATAGAATAGGTTTATCTGGTACAACTGCTGATTATTGGATCACCGGTCATCAGGATAACGGAACTAATGTTTATAACGCAGGCGTTTATGCAGCTAAATATTGTGGTGATGGTATGGATTGTTTTATTGACAGAACAAATAATAATAATATGTTCGGTGCAACTCCGCAAGGCGGATTTATTTTATCTACAAATGCAGGAACAACATGGTCGTCGGCGCAAACAGGAATGAGTGGTGCTGCCGGATGGGTTGCGCCATGGCATCAGGATCCTGCTGTTGCTGCTACTTTATATGCGGGAAGAAGTCAGATGTTTGTTTCAGTTAATGCCGGAGCAAATTGGGTTCAGTTAACTAATACAGGCGGTGCGGGAAATATTATTGAATTTGCAATTGCACCTTCAAATAATCAGGTGATGTATGTAATTCATAACACAAGTTTATTTACAACTATAAATGGAGGAACAAGCTGGACAAATGTTACAGCCGGACTTTCAGGTTCACCAACTTACGTAGCAATTGATCCAACCGATCCTACGAATGCATGGGTAACCATAAGTGGTTATACAGGAGGCACAAAAGTATTTGTAACAACTAACAGCGGTGCAACATGGACAAACGTTTCAAGTAATTTACCAAATCTTCCAGCTAATTGTATTGTTTACGAACCGGGAACATTGGATCGTGTTTATGTTGGTATGGATGTTGGTGTTTATTATAAAGATAATTTGTCTCCAAACTGGACATTATATACTGCAGGTTTACCGAATGTACCAATTTCGGATCTTGAAATTTCGCCGGCTAATCCTACAAAACTTTATGCGGCGACTTATGGTCGCGGTACTTATAAAACAGATCTGGTTGTTTCTGCAGCACCTGTTTCAACTTTCTCTGTCGCGGCAGTTGGGTTATGTACAGGTTCGAATGTTCAAATGACAGATCAATCTAATAATTCACCAACAAGCTGGAGCTGGAGCGTGACCCCTGCAGTTGGTGTAACGGTTACCACACCTACGTCACAGAATCCAACAATGAATTTTACAAATGCGGGAACCTATACAGTTTCCATGCAGGCAACTAATGGAGTTGGTCCTGGTTCTATGGTAACACAAACATTAACCATTACAGCAACTCCAACAGTTAACGTAGCAAGCGCATCACAAACAGTTTGTGCAGGTTCTCCTGTTACATTTACAGCATCGGGTTCTACAACTTACGCATGGTCGGGTGGAGGAGTATTAGCGATACAAAGTTATACGCCGGTTGCTTTAACAGTTTATACAGTTACAGGAACAACATCTGGTTGCAGCGGCATAAAAACTGCAACAGCTTATGTAAATGCATTACCAGCCCTTGCGATAGCAGGTTCAACTGCAATTTGTACAGGAAGCTCTGCATTATTAACAGGAAGTGGTGCTTCAACTTTTACTTGGAATACCGGTCCTACAACAGCAACAATTTCTGTTTCTCCAACCACTACAACAACTTATTCGGTTGTGGGAACCGGAACAAACGGATGTATTAGTTCAATAACTAAAACGGTTGTTGTAAATCCGTTGCCAACTCTTTCTGTAAGTGGTCCAACTGCAATTTGTGTTGGAGCTACTGCTCTATTAACCGGAAACGGAGCATCAACTTATACTTGGAGTACAGGTGCATTTACGTCAACTATTTCTACAGCACCAATTGTTACAACTGTTTATTCTCTTAATGGTATTGATGTTAATGGTTGTTCAAACTCTATTTTAATTACTTTAACTGTAAATCCATTACCAATTATTACAGCGAGTTCTAGCCAGAGTGTAATTTGTGCAGGACAAACAACAACATTAACCGGAAGCGGCGGTGCAACATACACATGGAATCCCGGAAGTATTTCCGGTAGTCCGATAACAGTAACACCTGCTTCAACAACAAATTATACTTGCATAGGAACAAATGCAAATAATTGTAGCAACAGTGCTACACAAAACATTACTGTAAATGCATTACCGGTTGTAAGTTCTGTATCAAGTGCAACATTAATTTGTACGGGACAAACTGCAACATTAACCGCTAGTGGAGGTTCCACTTATACATGGAATCCTGGCGGACCGGGAACATCCATTGCAGTTTCTCCAACAGTAACCACAACTTATAGTGTGACGGGAACTTCGACAACCAATTGTACAAATACAAGTATGGTTACTTTATCGGTTTCACTTTGTTTGGGTATCAATGAAGTTGTGAATGCGGGAGAATATTCAATTTTCCCAAATCCTACGAGTGGTAAATTAACTATTAAAGTTGGCGTGACTAAAAACACAATGATAAATGCAGAGGTTACGGATGCTTCCGGAAAATCAGTTCTGAAACAAACATTGAACTTCAGCGCGGGAGAAAATAATCAAAGTATTAATATTGCGAACTTAGCAAACGGTTTATACTTTATTAAGTTGACAAACTCTGAAAATAAAACGGAGACGATCAGGATCGTGAAGGAATAGACAAGTACTAAATAAAAATTAAAGTCCTCGTTCTTAATGGATCGGGGATTTTTTTTATTGAATTTCTTCTACCAAATCCTCATCAACATAAACCAATATTTTTTTTACGGTTGCATGTCCCATCTTTTGCAGCGCCATGGCGTATTGACTCATTTGCGAGGAGTATTTTTTTGTATTTGGTTTTCCGGTCTTGTAATCAATTACAATGGCATGATCTTTTTCAAAAACAATTTTATCAGGACGGAGTATTTCGCCGGTGTCTGTAATTATTTCCGCTTCATTTTTTGTTTTTAAATTTCCGCTAAAATAATTTTCAATAAGTTTGTTGCTGAGGATCTGTTTTATTTTTAATTCAAGATCCGGTTTTTCGTCTCCTGAAATAATTCCCTGCTTCAGCATTTTTTCTAATACGAGGGGAATTTCATTGGCAGAATTTATTTCTGATAAAATATAATGCATTTTAATCCCTTTTTCCCTTGCAGTTTCTGCTTCATCCTGTAATTTTAATTTATGCGAGCCTTTTATTTTTATAAGATCGGAATTAGAATTGAAATGCAAAGCTGAAATATCAAAAGCAACAGCTTGCTCTTTGCGGTCGGGCAATAATTTATTTTCTAATTTACCCAATTCATAAACCTCATCGCTGTTAGAAGCGTTATTGGTGAGATAAACATTCAGCCAATCAGCAACAGTTTCTTTTTTCTGTGTTTTGGATTTGTATGCGATGATGTGCAAACGCTCAATAGCGCGTGTAAATGCTACGTACAATAAATTAAGATTATCGAGATATTGTTCATTTTTTTCCAATTCATAAACATCATTTAATCCCGCATCTGCCAAAGCCTGTGTTAAATTAAATAATCCAACGGGCAATGGAGATTCAGTTCCTTCAAGATCAACCCAAGCCGGATTGGATTTATAAACATCCCAATTAGTGAAAGGAATAATAACGACAGGAAATTCCAGTCCTTTCGCTTTGTGAACGGTCATGATACGCACTGCATTCACGCCATCGGGAATTATTAACGAAGCCTGATATTGTCGTTTCTCCCACCAATATAAAAAATCATTTACTGAACCTGTTTTGTTGACGAGATAATCATTCACCTCATCTAAAAAGAATCTTATGTATTGAGGACTTTTTTTCTCTAATTGTAATTTAGTAACGATCTCCACACAAACATCAAAAACATTTTTTTGGTTAAAGGAATAGTTGTTCAGATCAATATTTAATTTTTTTAGTACGGCAAATAAATTTCCGGAAGCTGTAAGTTCTTTAATATTCTCAGAAATTTTTGTATTCTCTGAAATATAATTTAAAACAGCAGATGCACTCACGTAGTCAGCCGGATTATTTAAAAAAGTCAGAAAAGAAATAACACAACTGATCTCCGGACTACTTTTAAGCAATAGGGAATCAGAAGAAATTACCGGAATGTTATTCTCCATTAAAAAATTGGCGGTTATATTTCCTTGTCTGTTGTTGCGGACGATAATGCAAATGTCATTATAAGAATAACCATTGGATAATGCGCTTTCAATATGTTTTTTGCAG
>JANYCL010000300.1 GCA_025360355.1 Sphingobacteriaceae bacterium | reverse complement strand
AAAGGAAGCATCTCCTTTTTCTTTTGAACCTTTTGCGTAACAATCACTTAACCAATACTTGATTTTCTTACATCTTTCACAGTTGTAAGGATTCGCAATTGCCGTCGTCTAATTTTATGTACATTCATTATGTGAATTTGACAGCTGTAAAAAAATATAGTGAGGAAGAATTGGTTAAGGATCTCTTATCGGGAGAACCGAAACGATTTGAAATAATATACGATCATTTTTCGCCGTCCTTATTGGGAATCGTAAAGAAAATTGTAAAGTATGATGAGTTGGCTGAGGATGTGTTACAGGATGGTTTTTTAAAGATCTGGAACAATTCTAAATTCTACAACCCTAAAAAAGCAAGATTATTTACCTGGATGCTGAACATCATGCGGAACACCGCGATAGATTATCTCCGCTCAAAACAGGGAAAAGTTGAAAAGAAAAATATCCAGGTAGATTCTTTTATTAGTCATGAAATATTAGACTTTTCTCATGATTCAAATCACGAACATATTGGTCTTAAAAAAATGGTTAGCGAATTAAAGACCGATCAGCACGAAATAATAAATCTTGCTTTTTTTGAAGGATATACACAAGATGAAATTGCGAAAAAATTACAGATCCCATTGGGAACAGTAAAAACCAAATGCCGTACGGCTCTCCTTAGTCTTAGGAAAACTTTAAATAGCACCAATTAAAATTTAAGCTGCGATACGTTGCAAAATTGCTTTGCAGGGAATAGAGGATGTAACTCTTACTACATGCGTTTCATGTAAAGGAATTGCGAAATAATCTCCGGGAACAAGACTGTGAACTTTATCTCCAACTGTAATGTTACAAGTGCCTTCGAGAATAAGGAATTTTTCAAACTCATTATCGTGTGCTTCAGGCGGCGTCATTGTACCGATCCAAATAACAGCGGTTATTGCTTTCGGAGTGTATCCGATTATTTTTGCATGGAAATTTTTAAAATCAGAAGGTATTACAATATCTTTTCTGTTTAACCACTCATTAAAATCGATCACTTTTGAATTGGCATTTAATTCAGGTGGAAAAGAAGGAATTTCTCCGTTTTTTATCCGTTCAGAATAATCGATAGAGGCAAATATAAAGGGTTTTAAGGTTGGATCTGGTTTAACTGCATGTAACTCGGCGTATAATTCAATATCCTTACTCATTGCATCGATTTCGCTGCGAATTTCCGGATGTTTTTGAGCCATTTCTTCTACTTCCTTAGTTTCATCAGGAGTAGTAATGCCTAAAACATACATTTCTAAAATGCCGGACTTTATGTATTCGGAAACAGTAATCATAACAACAACCTCTTCACTGGTTTTTTAATACCTACGAAATTAAGAAATAAATGGTTTTAGGAACACGGTTTATTAGACGAATACGCCTTTTTATAGGTTTAATTATCTCTATAAAAGCCCGTAGACAATAGATTTAAATTTTAATGCAACCTAAAATCCAATCTGTAATAAAACAAGGGAAGAAAACCTAATTGATATTCTTGTTTGATCGGACTTGCTGTTGGGTTATTAGGATCGGGAGCGTAGGTCATTGCTAAAACATTTTTAATATTGAAAATGTTCACCAAGTCAACAGCAATTTCGTGAGTGAATTTTTTAGTACTCACTTTGTATCCGATCTTAAGATCACAACGGAAATAATTTTTGAATTGGAGTGTGTTTCGGAGTGAATCCACTACTACAATTGCACCAACAGCTTGCGAAGCTGAAAGATCTGCCGGTGAATATCGCCTTCCCCCCGAATAAGTTATTTTTCCTGAGGCGATAAATAATTTTCTTCCTGAACTTCCCAATTTAAATTCTTTTCCTAATAAAAGATTGGTGATGAAATTTCCATTGTAATCGGTATTTCTTTCTTTGCCATCACTTCCTTTATATGTTGATTGATACGCGGAGGCAGTGAAAAGAAAAAAGAATGATTTATCAAAATATCTTTCAAAAGTAAATTCAGCGCCATAATTTGTACCACTTCCTTTGTTCACTAATTTCCCGGGATAAGCCGGATCAAAAGCTGTTCCTTGATTCATTTGTGAATATGACGACTTAAATGAATCTACAGGAACATTATAGATGATTTGATAATAGGTCTCAAAAATAATTCTTGAATTGTTTTTTATTTTTTTCTCATAAGCTAAAACAAAATGTTGCGCTTTGGTAAATCCTAAATTTTTATCCGGCGTTTGG
>JANYCL010000285.1 GCA_025360355.1 Sphingobacteriaceae bacterium | reverse complement strand
GAAAATGCATTTAAACATGGCATTTCAGCAACACAATCTTCAGAGATACTTTTTAAATTAACACTTCAGAATGACAATTTGGTTTTCACAACTGAAAATCATAATTTTCCTAAAACCAAAGACGATAAAAGCGGCTCAGGGATCGGACTCAATAATCTTAAAAAAAGATTGGACCTATTGTATCCCGGCAAATATATTTTTAATACAAAAATTGAAAATGATAAATATTACACACATTTATCAATAGATCTAAAATGAAAAAGATCAACTGCCTGATAATTGATGATGAACCGTTTGCTTTAGAGCTGATCGAAGGGTATGTTAAAAAAACTCCTTTTCTTGAACTAAGAGGGAAATGTCTTAGCGCGTTTGATGCCATGAAGATCATAAGTGATGAAACAATTGATCTTGTTTTTCTTGATATCCAAATGCCCGATCTAACCGGAATCGATTTTAGTAAAACTTTATCTGCAACTACAAAAATAATTTTTACAACTGCTTTTAAAGAATATGCTTTTGAAGGGTTTAAAGTTGCTGCTGTAGATTATCTTTTAAAACCATTTAATTATCCGGAATTTTTAAAAGCCGCAAATAAAGTAATTTCACAAGATCCAAAAACAGAAGAAGAAAAACATACTCCACTTGAAAATAATTTCATCTTTGTAAAGTCAGAATACAAACAAATAAAAATTTCACTTGACGAAGTTTTTTATTTCGAAAGTTTAAAAGACTACGTTAAAATCTGGCTGACCGGAAGATCAAAACCTATTCTAACCTTGATAAGTTTGAAAAAGCTTGAAAAAGAATTACCGTCCGGAAAATTTATGCGAATACACAGATCCTTTATAATTGCTTTAAATAAAATAGAGTCTGTTGAAAGGAACCGCGTTATAATAAACAACGAACGAATAACAATTGCTGAACAATACAAAGATAAATTTCAGGAATTCCTTGAAAACAGATCTCTCAATTAGCAACGATATAATCAGAGCGTTCTTCGATATAATATCCCGAAACTTCCATTTTATTTATTATTTGAGATCCGGAAACGTATTTTTAAAATAAATATAAAACAATTTTTGGTTTCACCAGTCGGAAAATTAATCTATCATTTATGCTAACTGAAAAGCGTTTAAAACAAATTGTTGTTAAGGATCTTGAAGAATATAAAATTAGTTGTTTTTTGGAAAAACAAGAAATTAAAGAAACGATGTTCGGAATAGATGACTGTGAAGTTGAAAAACTTCAGAAACATCTTTGCTTTTTAAGTGTTAGGATCACAGCAATTGATTTTGCGCTTTCAGAACACAAAAAAATGGAAAGTAGTTTCTAAATAGGATTCTACAGAAAAGGATTTGATCAAATAATTTTATAAAGCACCGGCTTACTCGGGCTCGCATCATTCTCGAAACTTGCAATTTGAATATTGAGCAGATACATTCCGTCATCAACTTCGTTAGGAACATAAATTAATTCCGTAATTGTTTTTTGTAATTGAGTATTGTTTGGATATTGCCAAAACGCGTGATGCGCGATTAATTTTCCGCCATCCACTTCTTTATCTACACTTGGTGTATCCAATAATAAATGCTCAACACCAATGCTATTTAAAAACAGAATTGCTTCTTCAGTCATATAAACAGGGTTCGTTCCTGTATATTGCGTTTTTAATTTCGCAGGACTGTTTCCTAAAGTTCTAATAATTAGCGCTTCCGGCTTCGCGCCATTCAAACACATTTCAATTCCTTTTTTTGAAATTACTCTATCACCATTTTCTAATTCTTCAGGCAAAACTGTAATAACCTCAGCAATAAATAAAAAGCGTGTTAAACATTTATTTATCGTAATGAATTCTTTACTGATATGACCGACACATTCGGTGTGCGTTCCATTACCATGCGGATTAAATTTTACATCGCGGAAATTCACACTTCCGCCTTTGCTAACATCCCCAACCCAATCGCCCATTACTACAGGTTCAATTGACATGGGTTTTACATACCATGCACTCGCGCAATCAGCACCACTATGTAAAGGCATTGAAATATCAATTGGTTTATAAAAGTCGACTCTGAATTCTTTTCCCTTATGTAAAATTGTTGCTACCATTTTTATAACGCACCTTTTAATGTTTCCAGCTTCATGCCGCGTGAACCTTTAATTAAAATTGTTTTGTTTTTTTGTTTTTGCGAAGTTATGTAACCTAAACAATCTATCGTACTTAAAAATGTTTTAAATTTCACAGGACTAGCTTTCGTAAATTCAGGTCCTACCAAAATAACATCGTCTAATTTTTTTTCAGTGATAAGATCAATTATTTTTTTGTGTTCTGCTTCGGAGAATTCGCCTAGCTCAAACATATCACCAAGGATCAGTAATTTATTCTCCGCTTTTAGCCCAGCAAAATTTTCGATAGCAACTTTCATGCTTGAAGGATTTGCATTGTATGCATCAAGGATCAAAGTATTGTTTTCTGTTTTCTCTAATTGCGAACGGTTCATGTCGGGCACGTATTCAGATAACGCTTCATTTATTTTTGCGTCTTCAATTTTAAAATAATTCCCAACACAAACAGCACATAATAAATTAATGAAATTATACTGACCAATAATTTGCGTTTTTACCATTGGCAATTTGTTCCAGTCTTTTTCGTTGTAGCGCGTGGTCCATTTAAAACTCACGAATTCATTTTCATTATATTGTTTGCCGATAACATCATATAATTTTGTTGTGCCGTAAGTGATCTTATCCATTCCGCCTGCCAAATCCTGAAGTACGTTATCATCTGCATTAATAAATACTCGTCCGCCTTTTTTTTCAATGAAGCGATACATTTCTCCTTTTCCTTTTTTCACGCCTTCTTCTCCTCCAAAACCTTCGAGGTGCGCTTTACCGATGTTTGTTATTAAACCAAGATCCGGTTCTGCTATTTCACACAGTTCATTTATTTCGCCCTGATGATTTGCTCCCATTTCTACAATGGCAATTTCATGTTCTTTGGTGAGCGATAATAAAGTGAGAGGAACACCAATGTGATTATTTAAATTACCGACAGTTGCGAGCGTATTAAAATTTTTGCTGAGTACGGCTTTAATTAATTCTTTATTGGTTGTTTTGCCGTTGCTTCCGGTAATGGCAAGTACTTTCAATTTTAATTGCTTTCGGTGATGATTCGCTAAATTCTGCAATGTTTTTAAAACGTCTTTTACGAAAAATATTTTTCCGGCAGTTGCGTATTTTTCTTCATCCACAACAACGTAAGCACAGCCGCCTTCTAAAGCTTTTGCTGCAAATTCATTCGCATTAAAATTAGCGCCTTTTAAACAAAAGAAAATACTCCCTTTTTCGAGCTTACGTGTATCCGTACAAATTTTTTGATCGCATGTTACAAACGCCTCATACAAATCTCTGATACTTGTTTCCTGCATGGGTGCAAATTAAAAACCCTCAGCGTTATAGCCGAGGGTTTTGAATATATTTTATTAACAGAATTATTATTTACCAAATCCAACAGGGCTACCTACGCGTACCATTGCGCAACGGAAACCAATGTTAGCAGTTGCCTGACGTTGATCTAAGAAACGACGTGTACCAGGATTTAAGAAGTAAGCACGATCTCTCCAGCTACCACCTTTATAAACGTGTGCTTTATCATTTACTAAAGATGTTTTTGCATACTCATACATCATCTTTTCAGATTTATCAGTGTAAGCATCTTCACCTTGTTCGTAATAAATACTTGAGTTCACATCACCATCTAAATAGTTAATGTAATCAGCAGTTTTATAATTTCTACGCTCATCTAAATTATCGGCTGCTACAGCTGAAGAAACTTCTCTCCATTGTACACGACCCGGGATATCTGATTTACCTTCAGCAGTTACGTTCTTGTTACCATTCATTTGCTCAGGATCTTGAGGAACACCGGTCATACGAGTTAAAACGCTATCAACTGATTCTGCAGTTTCACCACTCACACCATGTAATGAAGGAGGGTTAACTTTATGTTTGAATTTTTGGTAAACAGGACCATCAACGTTAGTTAAGATATCTCCACCTAAACCACCAATTAATGTTGTACTATCACGTTGTTGAGTTACGAATACGTTTCCACGGAAAGGACGGAACTCATCAGCATCCTGTAAAGTGTTTGGGCGATAAACGTCCATAACCCATTCAGATACGTTACCTGCCATATTATATAAACCATAATCATTTGGCCAATATGAATAAACAGGTGATGTAACGTCGGCGTTATCATTCAAGAAACCTGCAGTACCCATGTAATCACCGGCACCACGTACGAAGTTGGCATTGATCTGACCCATAAATTTGTCGGTAGCATTACGAACACCATGACCATTCCAAGGATAGATACGGCGATCAGTGATACGCTCACCAATTGTGTTACCAATTAAACCGTATGCAGCATATTCCCACTCAGCTTCTGTTGGTAAACGGTATTTCGGTAAGAAGATACCATCTTCCATACGTACATCACGCTCAGGATTTTGTTCATCAAATGAAGGTAATTTTTGTTTTAACTGACCTTGCCATTTACCTGAAAGGTAGGCTTCAGTGCTAAAATAATCTTGGTCAGAAGGATTTGGAACGTGCTCTAATAAACCTTCACGAATTAAAATAAATTCGTTTACGCGATCTGTTCTCCAAGCACAGAATTCATTGGCTTGTAACCAGTTAACACCAACAACCGGATAATCGCGGTATGCAGGGTGACGTAAATAATATTCAACATAAGGCTCATTATAAGCTAATTTCTCACGCCAAACTAAAGTATCAGGTAACGCCTTATAGTATACATCGGGGAAAGTAGGACCAAATACCCTAGCTGTCCAATATAAATATTCAAGATATGAGAAGTTACTTACCTCAGTTTCATCAAGATAGAAAGAAGAAACGGTTACACGACGCGGAACGTTATTCCAATCGTAAGTAACATCATGTTCAATACGCCCCATAGTAAAGGTACCCCCTTCAATAAGGACTAGTCCGGGACCAGTTTCTTGCTCTTCATATGGTACTTTTTCAAAACCACCATTACTAGGCTCATTATAGGCCCAGCCGGATACAGGAGATCGTTCTTCTATACAAGAAAAAAGACCTAAAGCCAGAATGGCTGTTAAGGTTTTGCGGGATTTTAGCATTTTTACTATCATAATATCTTGAGCTTAAGTTACGTTATAACGAAAAAAAGCGGTTAAGGTTACATTTAAATTAGAATGATGGACAACTAATAGTTCTGTATTTCTTCTTTTTAGGCTTACACTGCATCTGAATCTGCAACGAAATTTCGTGTGAACCAGCGGTGTTACCTGCTAATTTTGAGATAGTTACATCGTAACTATATCCGAATTGAAATGAATTTGTTTTAATACCCACCAAGGCAATAACAGCGTCCTGATTACGGTACCATAAACCTGCAACAAAGGCATCTTTTCTGTAATAAATACCCAAATTAACCTGAGTAAACTTCTGTTGAACCTGGATCAAGATATTTGGTGATAAATAGCTTTCACCACCTTTTTCAAGATTAATGATACCACCACCATGAATTGTGAATTTTGCAGGAAGTTTAGAAACCCCTAATAAACCCTCATCCGGCTGAGTAATATGATGCGCTGCAAAACCAAAGAAATAACGCTTGCTATATCCTAAAATACCTGCAGAGAAATCGGCATTACGTTTTGTCTGAGATGGTACAATTTCATTGGTATTCCATACGAAACCACGGCGTGGATCGATCATATCACCAAAGTTAAGCTTTGTACGGTCTAATGTTTTTTGGAAATAAGTAGCTTGTAATCCCATTTTTAACGAAAACTCACGGTTTACGGGTAAATGGTATGAGTACATGAAGCTTGCTGTAGTCGTTTTTAATGTTCCACGGGCTTGATCGTCAGTAGTTACCAAGAGACCAATTCCTCCTGCCATAACATCCACGTGCTGATCGTAAGAAGCACTATAAGTAACGTAAGTACCCGATAAATTCGGCCACTGATTACGGTAGTTCAAACAAATACGCGGACAACGGGCTGTACCTGCGAAAGCAGGGTTTAAGTACGTAGGATTAGCGTAAAACTGCGTAAACTGCGGGTCTTGGGCCTTAGATTCGATAAAAAATCCAAGGGTTATTATGCAAAATAATCCTATTCTCTTAGTCATACGAAGAAATCAAGTCACTCTTAAGGTTATACAAATTTAATAATCTATTTTTAAATACAAAAAATATATTTAAACAATATTTTGCGTAGTTAATCGTTATTTTGATATCTGATCTCATGAAAAAAACGTCTTTAATACTTACTTTAACGCTAATCTTTGGATTTGGGTTGCTATTTGGTCAAAAACAAAAAGAATTGGTTCAAGAAACGGCAAACCTATCTATACCTGTTTCCAAAACCGCATTTCCAGAGAATTCTGCTTTTCCTGTAACACTTTCGAATGCGGAATATGATGTGAAAAAAAGTAACATGCCTTGCTTTATAGATTCAAAAATTATTCCTAAAAGAAACTCAGTAAAAGCTAATTTAATAAATGTAAAAACAGTTGTTTTATCAGGAGAAGTTTCGCAAAAATTAATAGCCCTTTACAAAGCTTATTTGACAACTGAATTCGATATTGAAATAAAATACGGACAAAGCGGAAGAGATTATATGGCATTTTCAAAAATCATGCCTTATAGAATTAATTCAGACAACCAGATCGAAGAACTTGTTTCATATAACGTAGAGTGGACCACGGCAGAGTCGGAAATTTCAACACAAAAAACACAAACCTCAACAACATTCACAAATAATTCGGTTTTAGCAAATGGTAATTGGTATAAACTTGGCATTACTAAAAGTGGCATTTATAAATTGGATAAAACTTTTTTGAAAAGCATTGGTATTGATGTAACAACCATAAACCCGAAAAACATACGTGTTTATAGTAACGGTGGGAACACACTGCCTGAAAATAATAGTTTATACCGGCCGGATGATCTGCAGGAAAATGCCATAAAAGTTGTTGGTGAAAGCGATAACGTATTTGATGCTGCAGATTATGTTTTGTTTTATGGTCAGGAAACAAACCAATGGTTATATGATACTACTCATGCAATTTCATGTCTCAATTTTTATAATAGGCAACATTATTTTTCTGATACTTCTTATTATTTTATTACTACTGATTTAGGTTTTGGTAAACGGATCTTAGATAGAGCCAGTTCTCTTTCACCTGCTACTAATACAACAAACACTTACGATTATTATGACTTTCATGAGCAAAACACAACCAACTTTATTAAATCCGGAAGTGAATTTTACGGAGAGTATTTTGATTTTACTACAAGTTTTAATTTTAGTTTTCCGATACAAAATTTGGTTGTAAACGATACGGTAGCAGCGAGTATAAAAGTTGCAGCCAGAGGTTCTGTGGCTTCGGTTTATAGTTTTGCTTTCAGTGGTTCTACAACTTCATTTACAACCGGAAGTGTTAATGTGAACGATTATCTTGCTCCATTCGTTGCAATTGCTGGAACTTGTAATAGAGCGCTCTGTAACAATCCATCAATAATTAGTTTTAATATTACTAAGCAAACCGCCGGAACTTTTGGCTGGTTAGATAAAATAATTTTTAATTGCCGCCGTAATTTAACTTTTAATAATTCGCAATTTCAGTTTAGGGATTGCAGAACAATTGGTGCAGGAAACCTTACTGATTATGTTTTAAATACCAATGGTTTTGGAAATATTTCGGTTTGGGATGTGAGCGATATTACCAACGTAACCAATCAACAATTTAATCTTGCAGGTAATTCACTTGATTTTAATACCAATAACGGTTCATTAAAAGAATATGCGGTTTTTAACGGGGCAGATTATTTAATCCCGAGTTTTGTAACAAAAGTTATTAATCAGAATCTTCACTCCATTGCCCAGGCAGATTATGTTATTGTATCCTATCCGGGATTTTTACCACAAGCACAAAAACTCGCACAAATTCATCAACAATATGAAGGATTCACTTCAGCCGTTGTAACTTCTGATCAGATATATAACGAATTTTCATCCGGCAAACCCGATCCTGTAGCTATTCGTGATTTTGTAAGAATGCTCTATAACCGGAATTTATCAATTGGAAAAGAAGTAAAATATCTATTGCTTTATGGCGATGGCTCTTATAAAGTAAAAGACAGATATGCTTCTAATAATTCATCTATGCTACCGGCTTGGGAAGTTGGCGGTAATCCGAAAGATAATTCGTACGACCCAACCATATCCACAGTATGTGATGATTTTTACGGATGGATGGATGATGCAGAAGGTGATGATTGGGGCTCTGCTTTGGTAGATGTAGGTATAGGCCGTTTCCCTGTACGGAATTCAAGTGAAGCAACAACTGCAGTTAATAAAGTAGAAGCTTATTATAAAAAGAACTATAATTTTTCGGTGAATGAAAATGAAAGTTCGTGTACTTCAGCCTCAACTTATCCATTGGGCGACTGGCGAAATTGGGTTTGTTTTATTGCCGATGATGAAGACAACTGGGCGCACATGAGTGCTGTTGATGGAGCTGATGCGCTGGCTAATGCAATAAAAACAAATCATCCTGAATACAATATTGATAAACTATATGCTGATGCTTTTTTACAATATTCAACACCTGGCGGACAACGTTATCCTGATGTGAGTTCAGGTATTGATCACAGGTTCGAAAAAGGAACGCTTATATTAAATTACACCGGTCATGGTGGTGAAGTTGGATTAGGACATGAACGCTATCTTGAAATTTCTCAAATTCAAGGTTACAAAAACATAAACAACATGCCGTTGTTTGTAACTGCTACTTGCGAATTCAGTCGTTTTGATGATCCGGACAGAACATCAGCCGGAGAACTTTGTTTTTTAAATCCGAATGGCGGGGCAATTGCTTTGCTTACAACTGTTCGCTTAGCTTTTTCTAATACTAATTATACTTTAAATTCGAAGCTTTATGATTATGTTTTTGATACGCTTCCTAATGGAAAAATGCCTTGTTTAGGAGATGTTGTAAAATTAACGAAACGCGCATCGCTTATTAGTTTTTATTATTTAAATTTTCATTTGTTAGGCGACCCGGCATTACAATTAGCTTATCCGCAACAACGCGTTTATACATCACAAATAAATAATACTGTAATAACTCCAACTGCATTTGATACATTAAGAGCATTATCAAAAGTAACTGTTAAAGGTTTTGTTGGTGATAAGAACGGTAATAAACTCACCTCTTTTAACGGTATACTTTTCCCAACTGTTTTTGATAAAGAACAACAAATAACATGTTTAGGTAACGATCCGGGTTCATTGGTAGGCGGACTTCCGTTTAAATTTTTCCTTCAAAAAAATATTATTTATAAAGGAAAAGTGCAGGTAAATAACGGCGATTTTAGTTTTTCTTTTATAGTGCCAAAAGATATTTCTTACAATTTTGGTATTGGTAAATTAAGTTATTACGCACACAATGGTGTTATAGATGCCAATGGTTATAATAAAAATTTTTATGTTGGAGGTTCGTCAAGCTCAGTTATGGCGGATAATGCGGGACCGGTTGTGAGTTTATATTTGAACGATAAAAAATTTGTTTCCGGAGGAACCACAAATGATAAACCAAACATATACGCTGAGGTTTCTGACTCAAGTGGAATAAATACTGTTGGAACAGGGATCGGGCACGACTTAACAGCCATATTGGATGAAAATTCGAGTAAACCAATTATTTTAAACGACTATTATGAAGCCAATTTAAATAGTTACCAAAGCGGAAAAGTAAAATATCCTTTCGATCAATTATCAGAAGGCAATCACCGTTTAAGTTTAAAAGTTTGGGATGTGCAGAATAATTCAAATACAGCTTACACAGATTTTGTTGTTGCCCAAAGCGCCGAAATGGCATTAACGCACGTTTTAAATTATCCTAATCCATTTACAACGCGTACCAAGTTCTTTTTCGAAAATAATCAATGTTGTCAAACCCTTAAAGTTAACATTCAGATATTTACTATTAGCGGTAAAGTGGTAAAAACAATTATGCAAACCCTTACGAATGAAGGCTTTCGTTCGGATGGAATTGATTGGGATGGTAAGGATGATTTCGGCGATAAATTAGGTAAAGGCGTTTACATTTATAAACTAAGTGTTACAAGCACAGACAGTAAAAAAGCCGAAAAAACAGAAAAATTAGTTATTTTAAATTAGTACATTTGGGGTTCACTTTTTGTGAGAGAATATTATGCGGATCAGGAATTTTATTTTAATATCTTTTTTAGTTATTTCGCTTTTGCCGGTTAAGGCACAAGTTAGTACACAACAATTAAGCGGTGGCATTAATCCGATAACAACGTCTGTTCCGTTTTTGTTAATTGCACCGGATTCCCGTCAAGGCGGTATGGGTGAAGTTGGTGCCGCTACACAACCCGATGTAAACTCTATTCACTGGAACTCAGCTAAACTTGCTTTTGCAGAAAAAAATATGGGCTTCGGTGTTTCTTATACCCCTTGGTTACGCCAATTAGTACCCGATATCAGTTTATCATATATAAGTTTCTATAAAAAAATCGACAAGATGAGTGCTGTTGGTGCTTCTCTGCGTTATTTTTCATTAGGTAATATTACTTTCACAGATATTCAAGGTAATACAACAGGACAATTTAAACCCAATGAATTTGCCATTGATTTAGCCTATTCCAGAAAATTATCGCAGGTTTTTTCGGTAGGACTTGCGTTCCGTTATATAAACTCCAATTTAACAGGTGGTGTTACACTAAGTAACGGTCAGCCTACCAAGGCAGGGCAAGCTGAAGCGGTTGATATTGGCATGTACTACAAAACAAAACCCGGTTTTAAAGTAGAAGGTAAAAAAACAACTGTAACAGGCGGTTTGGCAATTACAAATATTGGAACTAAAATTTCATATACCACTGTAAAAAACTTTATTCCGATAAATTTACGTTTAGGCGGTGGCTATAAAATTGATATTGATGATTATAATACGTTTGGTGTTTATCTCGATTTTAATAAACTTTTGGTGCCTACTCCACCTATTTACCAACATAAAGTTGATTCAATAACCGGAAAAGAAACTGCTGAAATTGCTTATGACCCTGCAACTGGTGCCCCGATAATCAAAGCGGGAAAAGACCCTAACCGTCCTGTTACAACAGGTATGCTTGGCTCTTTTAACGATGCTCCGGGTGGTTTTAAAGAAGAATTAAAAGAGATAAACATTGCTATTGGTTTCGAATACTGGTATGCAAAACAATTTGCCGTGCGTGCCGGTTATTTTTATGAAGATAAAACAAAAGGCGGCCGTCAGTTCTTTAATATTGGTTTAGGCGTGCGTTATAGTGTTTTTGGTTTAGATATGGCCTATTTAATTCCTACAACATTGCGTAATCCCTTACAAAATACTTTACGCTTTACACTTACTTTTGATTTTGATGCATTTAAGAGTCAGAATAAAGAAACTGCTAATCCGACGACTAACCCTACTCCTTAATTTTTTCCTGTAAGTATTCGAAAAATCGTTGACATGTCAGCGTGTCTAAGTTACAATATTCCATTAATTGTTGTTTTGTTTGTTGGGATATAATTTCACTTTCTTCCGTTAAAAGACCTTCATATTTATGCATAGCAACAATTCCGCTTGCAATTTCAAGTGATGCATAACCGGATTGCTCATTAAAGATTCCGGCAACTGCTTTTAAGGAAAAGTTACCGTTAAATTTAGGGTGATAAAAGTTAAAATTCTGGATAGGTTCTGAAAGATCGATCATTTTAGCCCTTACTTTATCTATTTCCTTTTTATGCGATGGAAATAAATTACACAGTTTACCAAGCACTTGCGATTCCAGATTTTTATCAAAGACCAAGATAGTATCAAATCCGTCAATGGCTTTTAAAAGTTCGAGTAAAAATAATTCGCGGGAATCGCTCTCTATTGGCTTCAGATAATTTTTAAAAACAATTTCGTTTTTTTCTTTATAGCAGATCGAAAATAAAAATGGGATCTGTTCAAATGGAGTTGTGCCATTGTATTTTGGAATAGCCGGCGACCAAACTTCCATATCCAAAAAACAAAAATTGCCCTTAATTTTTTCGCAAAACTCTTTAATTTCAATTTTATTAATAAAAGCTTCGCCGGTATTAATGCAATTAGCCTGAATTTTAATATTTGGTTTCAGGTCTGATGTCAGATCAATTTTATCAACGGTATCGGCACCCGAAAAATATAAAGCAAATAATTGGTCGCGATCGGATTTGCCAATTTTAAAAATAGATTTTTCTGTTTGGGTATTTTTCCAGCACGTTCCTAAAAAATCGCAATCGTAGGGAGAGAAACATTGTTTCCCAATTGGAATGTCAGGGATCGCATTTCGTTCCAAAACCAAATTCATTTGTTCGATCGTATTTGAAAAAAAATCAAGATTCTCTTCAGCTCCAATTTTTATGCTGCGTTTTTTAAATAATTGTTTCAAGTCGAGTTCATTTTCAAAAACATAATTCCCATTTAGTGTAACCAGGAATAGATCGCTGAAGTTCTCTAGTGAATTTTTCAAAACATAATACTGCAGACTCGCATCTTTGATGTAAGCTTCACTTATTTTTAGTGAACTCTTCACTTCGTATGCTATCCAAGTTGTGCCGTCAAAATGCAATATATCCACCATCACTAAAACACCATTAAAAATAAAAGTGGCCTCATAAATGGTGTGAATGTTTTCTTTAATTAGCTGTTGTGTTAATTCAAATGCAGACTTACTATTTTTTACTTTCTCGGAAACATCAACTCCACCCGGAAATAATTGCTGCGCTAAATGACCAACATTATGTCCGCGGTTAAAAGTAAATTGTTTTTCTTTCGAGATCTTATCACGCAAATAAGGATGTTTTTTATAGAAGAAAAATGCTTTGCTGCATTGATCATACTTTAAAAATGCTGTTTTGCTAATTGGAGAAATTGACGGAGTCATTAAATATTAATTCTTGACAAAATTACACGTAAATTAGTTATGAGCTAATTATCCGGAAATTTAGTCGAATTAAATTGGGTCTTTGTCTAATTTGATTTATGATCTCCTACCCTAATAAAATTTAGATTCCAAATTCAGATGGAACTATACTAATCCAAAAAGGGGTTTTACTCAGGCACGTGAAGAGTTAGCCTCAGTTTGAATCTAATAATTGAAAATGCTTTTTGAGATTTTCTTGGAACAGGAGGTCTTTATTGATTTAAGAGTGTTACTTAATCTTGTATTTTACGTTATTATTTAGTAAATTTATATTTATAATTACCAGCCATGAAGTACATTTTTACATTATTTTTTATTATTGCTGCATTTCTGAACACAAATGCAAGCATTAGATCTTCACAGCCGAACGATTCGGTTGAAGTGCTTTTGTCAATTAAAAATAACGATCCG
Organism: Sphingobacteriaceae bacterium; assembly: GCA_025360355.1. GTDB lineage: Bacteria > Bacteroidota > Bacteroidia > B-17B0 > Aurantibacillaceae > JAHEYG01. The sequence continues at coordinate 6,501 of JANYCL010000285.1, read as the reverse complement.
GTAATTTACGCCAAGGTGAAGGATATACTCAGTACGCTGCCAGGTGTTGTTTGTGTTTTGTATTGCGAGAACCATGCTGTATTTGCACTTTATGTAAATGCGAATATTTATACTACAAAAAGAAATTTTTTAGAGCAGCTTGATAAACTTGCCGAACTTAATGCGCCGCTTTTATCAATAAAAAAAGGATCGTTTACAGAGTTATTTAAGAACTGCAATACTTCAAATCCACAAGAAGCTCAAACAATTAAAGGAAATTAATTATGACACGTTTTTACAAAATATTTTTACTGTGCATTTTAACCTTTAATTTTTCTAAAGGGCAAATAAATTATTCATTCTCTGCTGCTGGCGGCGCATATGTTGCTAATGCAGCTCCAACAATTATACATGCGGCTTCTGTTGATGATGCTATTTCCGGGGTACTTCCTATTGGATTCACTTTTCAATATGGCTGTGTAAATTATACTCAATTCAAGGCATCTAGTAATGGTGTAATGTTTTTAGGAGCTACTGCAGTTGGATCTAATCCAGGAAATAATCTAACCTCCGGCACCGATCGGCCTATAATTGCTCCATTGTGGGATGATATAAAAACATCAACGACAGGAAATGTGAATTATAAACTTACAGGAGTTGTTGGTTCAAGAATACTGACTGTTGAATGGTTAAATATGCTTTGGGCTTACACGGCTGCTAATCCCGTTATTACATTTCAGGTAAAATTATATGAAGGTACCAACCGAATTCAATTTATTTACCAGCAAAATGCTGCAGCTATTGTTGTAAATGGTGCGTCAATCGGACTTGGAGGACTAATAACCGGAGATTATTATTCTTTAAATAATACGAGCGCAGCACCTGTAGCTTCAAAATTAATTGAGACAACAACCATTGCAACAAAACCAGCAAATGGTCAAGTTTATCAATGGGATCCTGTACTTTGTGTAGGCGTGCCTGCAGCAGGAACTGCAAGCGCAAATCCTAATATGAAATGTGCGAATTATACAACCACTCTTTCTTTAACCGGTGCAAGTACTGCCTGCGGATTAACTTATCAATGGCAATCCGGTCCAACTGCTGCGGGACCATGGACAAACATTGGAGTTTCAAGTTCAACTATTACTGCAAACGTAACAGTAACAACTTTTTACCACTGTATAGTAAGCTGTGGCGCGTCAAATGCAACCAGTGCTGCTGTAACAGCGAGTTTAATTTCTTCAGGTCCTTGCGGACTTTGTACAACAAGTATAACTATACCATACTCAACAACCGGACAAACGACTTGCGGCCAGGGAAATGATATTACTTCCAGTAACGTTACATTTTTGTGCGGTAGTAACTTGTATTATGGTGGTGAGGATGTGGTTTATACTTTTACACCAGCAACTACCGGTCAAATAAATATTAATGTTACTTCAACAGGATCTTCAATGGGTGTAACATTATATCAGAACTGCCCTCTTTCAGGAGGAACTTGTGTTGGTCAAGCTCAAAGTTTTTCAGGTAATCAGTCTTTTTGTCCAAGTGTAACTGCTGGACAATCTTATTATTTAATTCTTGATTCTTATCCATCACCGGCTTGTAATCCATACGATCTCAACATTACGTTAACACCAACAACAGTTGCTTGTAATATGGCTTATGTAGCTACCTCTGTCCCTTATAGTTTTGATGTGTTCGCGGGAACGTTATGCCCGAGTACTGACGACATTTTATTTACAAATCTCGTTAATTTTGGTTTTAATTTTTGTTATGATGGCCAACCATATACTGATGGTTACATTGCATCTAATTCGGCATTTGTTTTCGACGCGGTAGTTTGTAATCCGAATGTATGGCAAAATCAAATTGCAGCACCTGGTATTAGTACCGGTTGGTCAATTACATTACCTGCACCTTCTCTTGTAAGCGGAACTTCCTCAACACCACAAAATGCGATCCTTGCTCCTTGGCATGATATTAATCCTGCATTGGGAGGAATAATCAGATATGCAACATTAGGTGTAGCTCCTAACAGACGTTTTGTTGTATCATGGGAAAATGTTCCTATGTTTTCTTGTGGTACCGCAAGTCCTTCTATTTATCATACAAGTCAGGTTAAATTATTTGAAACCAGTAATAATATTGAAATACACGTCGGACAAAAGAAAGTTTGTCCGGGATGGAATAATGGTGAAGCTATTTTAGGAATTACAAATTCAACAGGAACAATTTACAGACCACCTGTAAATATGGTTGCTCACAATGCAGTTGGTGGTGCGGGGCCATACAATCAATGGACTATGACCAATACAGCATATAAATGGACTACCGCTTGTGCCAGCGGGATCTGCGTTGTATTACCAATTGGATTCAAAACTTTTTATGGTGTAAGAGCCGATAAGATCAATCATATTTATTGGGAAACCGATGTGGAAGAAAACGTAAAAATCTTTAAAGTGGAGCGTTCTACTGATGCGCAGAATTTTGTTGAAATTGGAAGTATAGATCCAAATAACAAACCTTCTAAATATTCTTTTGATGACAGAACTGCAACTCCCGGAGTTATTAATTATTACAGGATCGTTTCGTTTGAAAAAACCGGAGAAAGAAAAACCACTAACGTCATTTCTTTAGGTTCTGTTGAAGGTGAAGTTGCTGTAACTAATATTTTCCCGAATCCGGTTCAAAATTCTTTCACAATGGGAATTGATTCTAAGATAACGACAACTACTTCAATAATTATTTATGATCCGTTTGGGAAAGCTGTGAAATCATTTACAAAGGATGTTGGTACCGGCGTTACACCTGTAACATTTTATGTTGATGGATTAAGCGCAGGAGTTTATATTCTTGAGATCACTGACTCGAACGGTCAGGTTATTTCTCAACAGAAATTAATTAAATTAGAGAATTAAACTAGATAGTTTTTAATTCTGCAATAGTTTGTAGAGGGTTTTTACTGGAGAAAACGGTATTGCCCGCTACTAGAACATCCGCCCCGCTCTGCAATAGTTTTTTGTAATTATTAAGATCAACACCTCCATCAATTTCAATTAAGGCTTGTGAATTTTTATTTTTAATAAGCGCTTTTAGTAACGCTGTTTTGTGATAAGTATTCTCAATAAATTTTTGTCCGCCAAAACCAGGATTTACACTCATCATGCAAACCAGGTCTATGTCAGCAATAATATCTTCTAAAACCGAAACAGGTGTATGCGGATTAATTGCAACCCCTGCTTTCATTCCATGACTTTTAATATTTTGAATAGTTCTGTGCAAATGCGTGCAAGCTTCGAAATGAACTGATAAAATATCCGCTCCCGCTTCTTTAAATGCTTGCACATATTTATCAGGATCAACTATCATTAAATGTACATCCAAAGGTTTTTTAGCGTGTTTTTTAATTGCTTTCACAACAGGAAAACCAAAAGAAATGTTCGGAACAAAAACACCATCCATGATATCAACATGGAACCAATCTGCATTGCTGCTGTTTATCATTTCAACATCGCGCTGAATATTCGCAAAATCTGCCGATAAGATCGATGGTGCTACTAAATGTGCCATTCTGTTTTTTTTAATTTATGTGAAAGCATTAAATCCTGTAACATCCATTCCGGTAATTAATAAATGAATATCGTGTGTTCCTTCATACGTAATTACACTTTCTAAATTCATCATATGACGCATGATTGGATATTCACCTGTAATTCCCATACCACCGTGTATTTGTCGTGCTTCACGCGCAATTACCAATGCCATGTTTACATTGTTACGTTTTGCCATTGATATTTGTGCAGGTGTTGCACGGTTCTCGCTTTTTAAAACGCCTAAACGCCAAGTTAATAATTGTGCTTTTGTAATTTCCGTTATCATCTCAGCTAATTTTTTTTGTGTTAACTGAAATCCGCCAATAGGTTTTCCAAATTGTATGCGCTCTTTACTGTAACGCAAGGCACTATCATAACAATCCATCGCCGCACCAATTACGCCCCATGCAATTCCGTAACGCGCACTGTTCAAACATCCCAACGGACCTTTTAAACCTTTTATATTCGGGAAAATATTTTCTTTCGGAACTTTTACATTATCAAAAACCAATTCTCCGGTAGCGCTTGCGCGTAAACTCCACTTGCCATGTGTTTCGGGAGTTGTAAATCCTTTCATGCCGCGTTCAACAACTAAACCGCGAATTTCTCCTGCTTCATCCTTCGCCCAAACAACAGCAATATCTGCAAACGGTGAATTACTGATCCACATTTTCGCGCCATTCAAAATAACATTCTTACCATCACCTGCATCTTTGAAATTAGTAAGCATGCCACTTGGATTGCTGCCATGATCAGGTTCTGTTAAACCAAAACATCCCATTATTTCTCCCGTTGCTAATTTTGGTAAATATTTTTTACGCTGCTCTTCGCTGCCGTAAGTATAAATTGGATACATCACCAAAGAACTTTGCACTGATGCAGTCGATCGTAATCCACTATCACCACGCTCTAATTCCTGCATAATTAATCCGTAAGAGATCTGATCTAAACCCGCACCACCATATTCTGTTGGTATATACGGACCAAAAGCACCAACCTCAGCCAATCCTTTTATCCATTGCTTTGGGAATTTAGTGGTTTGACAAGCTTCTTCTACAATAGGAGTAACTTCTTTTTTTACCCACGCACGCGCAGTATCGCGGATCAATTTATGTTCGTCGGATAGTAATTCATCCATTAAGTAATAATCGTGTGCCTGAAAATTATCTGTAGCCATGTTCGGAATTTTAGCAAAGGTACTAAAATACTGTAAATAAGTTTTGTGTTTTTTGCGAGGAATTTGAGGCTTGTATTTACCACCCATATTAATTATATTTGTTAGGAATGAAGGTGAGGACGATATATGCTTTTCTTTTGGCTTTTAATTTTTGCTTTTTGGCATTTTTAAAAGGTCAGGATATCCACTTCTCGCAATACAACGGTTCTCTTTTAAACTTAAATCCCGCTTTTACAGGATTATTTAATGGCGATTACCGTTTTAATGGCATTTACCGCAGTCAGTGGCAAAGTGTTCCTGTTCCGTACAGAACATTTGGTTTTGCTGCCGATATGCGTTACCGGCCAACACAACTGAAATCGGATTGCATTGGAATTGGTTTGCAATTTAATAACGACCAGGCAGGCGATGCATTTTATACCACCAATCAAATTTATTTAAGCGGTTCTTATATTCACAAAGTAAAAAAAGATTCGGCTTTATTAATTAGTGTTGGTTTTAGTGCAGGTTACAGTGGCTCCAATTTTAATTATAGTAAAATGACTTTCGACAATCAGTTTGATGGTTATGATTATAACGGCGGCTCACCAACCGGAGAAAGTTTTGCGCGTTTTAAAACAGGCTTTACCGATTTTAATATTGGTACGGCTTTGCAATATTCATTTTCACAATTCACAAGACTCACGTACGCTTTTTCATTTAATCACTTAACCAATCCTTCTATTACCTATCAGGGAAATACTTTAAGCAAATTAGATACTAAGATTGGAAATTATTTAGGTTTTGAATTACCGGTTACTGATAATAACAAATTTATTTTGCAAACCGAATTACTTTATTCGCATCAAGGAAAATACAACGAGATCGTTCCCGGCGCTAATATTAAATACATGATGAATACCGAAACTAATAATGGTGTTTCTTTAGGATTATATTTAAGAACAAGAGATGCTGTTATAGCGCGTTTGGGTTATACATTTAAAACTACAACCGCCGGCATGAGTTACGACATGAACACCAGTAAATTTATTGCAGCTACTAACCGCCGTGGTGCCTTCGAAATTTTCATTACACATATCATTAAACGTAACCGCCCGTTCATTGCTAAAAAACGTGTTTGTCCGGTATTCATGTAATTTGTGAAAGAAAATAAACTTACATATTTCATTCTTTTTTTGGCCGTTGTTTTCTCAACAACACTTTTATCACAAAGCAGCAACGCTAAAAAAACTTTGTATGCAAAAGGTAATGAAAGTTTTGGTGAGAAAGATTATTTTTCGGCCGCGCAATATTTTAATCAGTTAATTCTTTTAGATTCAACACAACTTATTTACGAATATAAATACGCTGAGGCTTCGCGCTTAAATTATGATTTTGAAATTGCTTATCACTGGTACGAGAAAGTGATGAAAGAAGATAATGCCAAAATGTATCCTGAAACCCCATTGTGGATGGGAACCATTTTAAAAAGTCAGGGAAAATATAAAGACGCTAAAAAATATTTTGAAAAATACGCTAAGAAAAACAAAGCCAATAAAGACAAATTCCGACAACAATTAGTTATTAAAGCGACACGAGAAGCTGAAGCTTGCGATCTATCATTGGTGCTTTTAGCAAATCCACTCAATGTAAAAATAGAACATTTAGATAGTAACGTTAACAGCCGTGTAAGCGAATATGCACCTTTTGAAATTGATACTGTTTTATTTTTCTCATCACTCCGTTACACCGGAAAAGGAAAACGCGATG
>JANYCL010000274.1 GCA_025360355.1 Sphingobacteriaceae bacterium | reverse complement strand
ATCGGCCAATTACATTTTGTGATGTTGGCAATTGCATGGTTTTATAATCTTGCGGCGCTCCTAATACCTGAACCGCTAATTTAGAAACGGTACGCATTTCTTTAATGTGATCCCACTGATTGATGAAATGATACATGTTAGTGAACCAATAGTCAAAACCACCAACGCCTGCTGCATTAAATTCGGCAACGGTGCGTTTTGCAGTTTCAGGATCGGGCATTAAAATATTTAAGAAGGTTGCTGAATCTCCTGCGGGGTCAGCTAAACGAGCGAAACCAATTCCGGGAGTGTTTGATAAAGCATCAACTAAAAACTGTTTGTGTTTGCGATTTTTTTCTTTGATGCCGGGAACTTTTCGGGTTTGTGCAACACCAACCGCTGCATTTAATTCACCAATACGATAATTAAATCCTAAATACGGATGTTGTTCCATGCCGCGTTTTTCTCCAACGTGATTGTGCCCGTGATCACTATATACGTCTGCTTTTTTATAAATGTGTTCGCTATTGGTAACTAAAACTCCACCTTCGCCGGCAGTTGCAATTTTAAAAAAGTCGAAAGAAAAACTTCCTGCTGTTCCAAATAAACCTGTGAATGTTCCTTTATAAGAAGATGCAAATGCTTGTCCGGCATCTTCAACTAAAATTAATTTCTTTTCTTTTATAACGGCCATTATGCTATCCATTTCAGCCATACCGCCACACATGTGTACTAAACAAACCGCTTTTGTTTTTGGCGTGCAAGCTTTTTTTATTCCTTCTGCACTTAAGCAAAGTGTTTCATCAATTTCTGCAAATACAGGAAGTGCTCCAATAAAAAGAACAGCTTCAATTGTTGCCATAAATGTGAATGGAGGAACAATAACTTCATCACCTGCACCAATTCCGCTTGCAGCAAGAGCTGTTGCAATTGCAGTTGAACCGCTACTCATGGCATGAGCATATTTCGCATTGGTGATCTTTTTTACCTCTGCTTCAAAATCTTTTGCTTTCCAATGGTTATTACGAAGTGCGTCGTGGTTGTAGCGGAACAAAATTCCTGTCTCCATTACATCGTTTACTTCTTTGCGCTCTTCGGCGCCAAATAATTCTCTTCCTGGCATGATAATTTATTTTTACAAAGATAATTAGAATTAATTAGGGAAATATCTGAAATTTTCGTTGCCTTGCACTAAACTAAAACTGATAGTGCTCAGTTTTCCATTCTCATAATAACAATCTAGACCGGCTTCATCAAAACTTAGTCGTTTTTCGCCCCATTCGTGTTTCTCCGAGTCGCTTAATTTAAAGCCGTTTGTTTTTAGTAATTCAACAAGTTCAGCTTCTTTCAGACTAAAAACCTTTTTTTCGAATAAAACTGTATCAGCATTGTCAACCTCAACAATATGCAGCGACTTATTGTTATTAACATCAAAGAACAACGAAAAACCTTTACTCCAATAATGCATAACAAAAGAAGATGTGTCAAGTATGTCGTCAATAAGCGATTGCGTTTCATCAGGCGCACCAAAAAGCGCCTCTGTATTGTCGGGACTTTGCCCAAAATTAAGAGTGCAGAATCCTTTAAGGAGTCGTATTTCAGGTACAAATGACATTACAAGGATAAATGTATTGAAAATGTATGGGGAAGAAAAGTGTTAAAAATATTATTGAAAATAATTTTGCGTTAGAGAATTAACCTTTTATATTTGCAGCCCCGTACTAAAAAGTTCTTTAAATTTAAGTTTATCACACGAAAACGGCCTTAAGGCCAAGCACTTATAACAACAATGATTCCGTAGCTCAGCTGGTAGAGCATTACACTTTTAATGTAAGGGTCCTGGGTTCGAATCCCAGCGGGATCACTCTAAAACCTCAGTCTTCACTGGGGTTTTTTATTTTATGGACAATCAGCATTTTCATCACCTAATTATAAAAGCATAATTTATTTATTAAGAAATTTTTGAATTTATTCGCTAAAACATGACAGTCTTCGCTACTTTTATTATATTTAATGTCCTGAACGACTTATGAAAAATTTTCTCAAAATAATATTCTTTGCTTTACTTATTGGCTTTAAAAGTTTAGCGCAACAACCTCCTAATTGGACCCTTAAATTTAGCAGTGTGGTTGAAAAAGACGGCAAGGGATTTGGTGGGGCTAGTGTGTCTGTTTACGAAGGCAGCAAAAAAATTTCGCAAACTGCCACTGGTTCCGGTGGTGATTTTGTTGTAGATATTCCGGCTAATGGCGAATTTGTTTTAGTGATCTCTGCAGAAGGTAATAATTCTAAAAAATTCCTTATCAACACAACAGGTGTTCCTGAAGGAATGACCAAAGACAATTTCAAGCCGCAATTAAAATTGGAAGGTGTTACAATGTCGAAACCATTACATAGTATTGATTACTCAGCCCTTAATCAATACCTTATGAAGGCTAGTTATTCAACTTCAAAAAAGAAATTTGAAGATGATATACCTTATACAAACCAAATGCTTGGTGAGCTTGCGAAAATAAGAGAAGCAGAAAGAATTTTATTAGAAAAATATGCGGCCGCAAATAAAGCCGGTGATGAAGCCTTAAAAAAAGGAGATTGTGAAAAAGCAAAAGAAAATTACACCACAGCGAATAGTTTGTTACCGGATGAACAATACCCAAAAGATCAATTAGCTAAAGCTGATAAATGTAATGCAGATAAAGACGAACAAAAGAAAAAAGAAGAAGCAGCTAAGTTAGCTGCAGAAAAAGCAGCAGCGGATAAAGCGGCGGCAGATAAACTCGCAGCAGATAAGGCTGCAGCGGATAAAGCAGCGGCGGATAAATTAGCAGCGGATAAATCAGCAGCAGACAAAGCTGTAGCTGAAAAAGCAGCGGCAGATAAATTAGCAGCAGACAAAGCGGCGGCAGATAAAGCTACAGCAGATAAATTAGCAGCAGATAAAGTGGCAGCTGATAAAGCTGCGGCAGATAAATTAGCAAAAGAAAAAGCAGCGGCAGACAAAGCTGCAGCGGATAAATTAGCAACAGATAAAGCGGCGGCGGACAAAGCAGCGGCTGATAAAGCGACGGCTGATAAATTAGCTTCAGAAAAGGCAGCGGCAGATAAAGCAGCTGCAGACAAAGCTACAGCAGACAAAGCGGCAGCTGATAAAGCGGCCGCAGATAAATTAGCAAAAGAAAAAGCAGCGGCGGATAAAGCGGCTGCAGATAAATTAGCGGCGGATAAATTAGCGGCAGACAAAGCCGCTGCGGATAAAGCTGTAGCAGACAAAGCAGCAGCTGATAAATTAGCAGCAGATAAAGCAGCGGCGGATAAAGTAGCAGCCGAGAAAGCAGCGGCGGATAAAGTAGCCGCAGATAAATTAGCAAAAGATAAAGAAGCGGCCGAGAAAGCAGCAGCGGATAAAGTAGCAGCCGATAAAGCAGCAGCGGATAAAGTAGCCGCAGATAAATTAGCAAAAGATAAAGCAGCAGCCGATAAAGCAGCATCAGATAAAATAGCAGCCGAGAAAGCAGCAGCCGATAAAGTAGCAGCTGACAAGGCAGCGGCGGATAAAGTAGCCGCAGATAAATTAGCAAAAGATAAAGCAGCAGCCGAGAAAGCTGCAGCGGATAAAGCAGCAGCAGACAAAACAGCAGCAGATAAGTTAGCAAAAGAAAAAGCGACAGCGGATAAAGCCGCTGCAGATAAACTCGCAGCTGATAAAGCAGCAGCGGATAAAGCGGCAGCAGATAAAGCGACGGCAGACAAAGCAGCAGCAGATAAATTAGCATCGGATAAAGCTGCGTCAGAAAAGGCAGCAGCTGATAAATCAGCAAAAGAAAAAGTGGCGGCGGATAAAGCAGCAGCAGATAAATTAGCTGCAGAAAAAGCAGCAGCAGACAAACTAGTTGCGGATAAATTAGCAGCAGAGAAAGCGGTAGCGGATAAAGCAGCTGCAGATAAAGCGGTTTCGGATAAAGCAGCTTCAGATAAATTAGCAAAAGAAAAAGCGGCGGCAGATAAATTAGCTGCTCAACAAGCAGCAGCCGATAAGTTAGCAGCGGATAAAGCTGCAAAACAAAAAGAGGCAGCAGATAAAGCAGCAGCGGATAAATTAGCTAAGGAACAATTGGCAAAAGAAAAAGAAGAAGCTGATCGTCTTGCTAAAGAAAAAGCTGCAAAAGAAAAAGGAGAAACTATTATTGTCGGTGACATAGATCCTGTAACTAATAAACCTAGAGACACGGACGTTGATGCAAAACACCATATTGCCGCCCCGCTTAGCAGCAATGTATATAAAGAGAATCTGAAAAAAGCCGAGGAGTATTTTAAAATGAAACGCTGGGCCGAAGCTAAAACTGCCTATGAAGAATGCTTAAAAGCAAAAGCAGGTGACCCTTATTCTATAGGTAAATTAGCAGAAATAGAAAAATTAAGCACTCCAAAATAAGTTTTGTCAGGCTTACATTATAATTGTCAGGAGCTAAATTTTTTAGAAAAATTATTCCCTTTATAGATTCCTTAAGATTTGTCGATAAAAAAGCTCTTTTTATCTATTATATGTCTTTTATGTGATAAATAACCTTCAAGTAACTTGACTTTCAATTAGCACTTCCTTAATTTAAACTATTATTTAAACCCTTTTCTATGAGAAAAAGTTTACACCATTCAGTAGCAGTAATTATTTTATTCTGCGTATCGTTTTCAATTCAGGCACAATTATTCCGTAAACATCCGGATTTTAATTATACTGATCCAAAGGAAAATTTTTATGAGACTCAAAAACGTTACAATAAATATTTTAAAGAACATGAAAAAGAAGAAGCCAAAGAGCGCCGCGAAAAAAGCGAAGGTAAGAATAGGAAGTTAAGTTCCTCAGAAGAGGAGGAGCTTGGAGGATATGAACTATACAAACGTTGGGAAAATTTCATGGCACCTCGTGTATATCCTTCAGGTGATAAAACTATAGTTTCCCGGGCATCCGAAGAATATCAAAAATATTTATCGGAAAAATCGTCACAAAAAAATATTTCAAACTCTATCATGTCTTCAACATGGCAACCAATTGGTCCTTTTGGTGATCCTACAGGGTCTAATGCCGGACGGATTAACGCTGTAGAATTTGATCCTGCAAATCCAAATGGTTATTGGGCTTGCGCACCGGATGGTGGTTTATGGAGTTCTGCAAATACAGGTTCAAGCTGGAACACAAATACCGATAATTTATCTGCTATCGGCTGTTCTGATGTTGTATTCGATCCAACAAATAACCAAAACATGTGGATGGCTTCAGGTGATGGGGATGCAGGTGATTGTTACAGTATTGGTGTTTTAAAATCAACTAACGGTGGTGCCACATGGGCAGCAACCGGTTTAACTTTTCCGATAAGCAGCGGTTACCGTATCTGGAAAATGATCATCAATCCTTTAAACAAAAATTGTATTTTCGCTGCAACCAATGGAGGTTTATACCGCACCCGTAACGGAGGAACAACCTGGGCTGTAGTACAAGCAGGCGTAATGTACGATGTTGAATACAGACCAGGGGATACAACTACAGTTTATACTTGCGGAACCAGTTTTTATCAATCAACTAATGGTGGTTCCACTTTTGCCGCTATTGCGGCAGGATTACCAACATCGGCATCCAATAACCGTTTAGCTATTGCAGTTACGCCTGCTAATAGTGCTTATGTATATGTTGTAGCTAGCAGCTCTGCTAATAGTGGTTTCTTAGGTTTTTATCAATCTACTAATAATGGCACAACATTTACTTCAAAAGCCACCACACCTAATCTTTTAGGATGGGCAAGTGCAGGAAATGATGTCGGGGGGCAGGGCTGGTACACATTATCCATTGCAGCTTCACCAACAAATGCAAATGAAGTTGTTGTAGGCGGAGTAAATATGTGGCGTACAACTAATCAAGGAACTAACTGGACTTTATTTGCACATTGGACAGGTTCAGGTGCTCCATATGTTCACGCAGACATTCACGATATTAAATACAGAAGCGGTACCGCACTTTATGCAACTTGTGACGGCGGTGTGTTTCAAACTACGAATAGCGGAGCAAGTTTCAATGCAATGAATGGCAACATGAACATCGCGCAAATTTACAAGATCGGAGGATCTGCAACTACTTATAGCCGTGCAATTACCGGACATCAGGATGATGGAACAAATTTATTTACCGGCGGCTGGAGCGGAACAATGGGTGGTGACGGTATGAATTGTTTTATTGATCAGACAAATGATAACGTTATGTATGGGGAACAATACAATGGTTCTTTTAACCGTACAACTAATGGCGGTGCATCATGGACCGGAATTACAACAGGTATGACCGGAACAGGTGCATGGGTTACTCCATGGCATCAGGATCCAAGCGTTGCAAATACAATATATGGCGGACGGGTTCTAATGTTTAAGTCAACCAATCAGGGAACTAATTGGGCGCAAATAGGAACGGTACCAGGTGCAGGATCAATTGTTGAATTCGCAGTTGCGCCTTCGAATAACCAAGTTATATATGTAATAAAAAGCGGAGCAGTTTACAAAACAATTAATGGCGGAACAACATGGACAACCGTTACCGGAACATTACCTGTTGGTAGTGCAGCGTTAACTTCAATCATTGTTGATAATACAGATCCGAACAGTGCATGGGTAACTTTCTCAGGTTATTCTGTAGGTAATAAAGTTTATCAAACACTTGATGGCGCTGCAACATGGACAAACTATTCAACCGGTTTACCAAATCTTCCAACAAACCGCATTCTTTATTGGAACGGAACACCGGATGGTTTATATGTAGGTTGTGATGTTGGTGTTTATTATCGTGATAATTCAATGGCTACTTGGGTAATTTACAATACCGGTTTACCAAATGTAAAAGTTGAAGATCTTTCTATTTTTTATCCTCTCGGAAAATTACGCGCTGCAACATATGGTCGTGGTGTTTGGGAAGCAGATCTTTATAACACAGGAACTATGGCTCCTATAGCAAGCTTCACTTCCGATAAACAATTTATTTGTCCAACCATGACAGTTAATTTTACCGACCTTTCATCTTTCGCTCCAACATCATGGAGCTGGGTATTTCAAAGCGGATCTCCTGCAACTTCAACAGTACAAAATCCATCCGTAGTTTACAACGCGGCCGGAACTTATAGCGTACAGTTAACTGCTACTAACATTAACGGATTTAGCGTAGCAACAAAAACAATGTACATAACGGTCGCCGGACCTAATGCTTTACCTTTAGTAGAAGGTTTTCAAGGTGCTCTTTTCCCTCCTACAAATTGGCAAAACTACGATGCAGCAAATAATAGTATCATCTATCAAAAAAATACTACAGTTGGTAAGGCTAGTACTGCTTCTTTAATGTTTGATAATTATAATCAGGATGTATCTAATACAAGAGATGAATTCCGTACCCCAAAATATTCCTTTGTTGGTTATACAAATGTAAAATGCTATTTCGATATTGCTTATGCACGGTATGATGCAACATATAGTGATTCACTTGCTGTTTTAGTTTCGACCGATTGCGGTGTAACCTTCACTCAATTATATTTAAAGGGTGGTACAACTCTTGCAACCGCGCCCGATCTAACCGCTTCATCATTTACACCAACCGCGGCACAATGGCGAACGGATACTGTATTTTTAAATGCTTATTCCGGAATGGGTAATGTGATGATATCATTTATGAATCGAGGACATTATGGACAGGTAATGTACATCGACAATATAAATATTGCAGGTACTGTTGCCAGCTTACCTCCTACCGCTTCCTTCTCTTACACATCGGTAAATCCTTGTGCAGGACAAAATGTTGCGTTCACTGACCTTTCAAGTGGTGCACCAACAGCATGGAGCTGGACATTAACAGGAGCAACACCTTCAACATCCGCTGTTAAAAATCCAACAGTCAGTTATGCAAGTGCAGGAACATACACTGTGACATTAGTCTCAACAAATGGTATCGGACCAAGCTCTCCGATCTCGCAAGTTATTACTGTTAATCCATTGCCTGTTGTTACTGCTTTGTCTGCATCAGCTGCAATTTGTGCAGGACAAAGTGTAATACTTACTGCGGGTGGTGCTTCAACTTACAGTTGGAATACCGGACCTACAACAAATACAATTTCTGTTTCACCGGCAAGTAATACAACTTATACTATTACCGGAACATCCGCGGCAGGTTGTAGTAATGTGGCTATGGTAACTGTTACCGTTAATCCGTCACCTACAGTTACCGCAACAAGTGCAACTGTTTGTGCAGGTTCGGCTGCTATACTAACGGCCGGCGGAGCTACCACTTATACATGGAACACCGGACCAACAACAACAACCATTTCTGTTTCTCCTGCAATAACTACTAATTATACAGTAACAGGAACTTCATTAGGTTGTACAAATACAAAAACAACATCGGTAGTTGTTACGCCTAATCCAACTGTAGCGGTTAACAGCGCTACAATTTGTACAGGTTCTTCAACTAACTTAACAGCATCAGGTGCTACAACTTATTCATGGAGTACAAGTGCGACTACAACATCAATTTCAGTTTCTCCTGTTATTAATACTGTGTATACAGTTACAGGAACAACTTCCGGTTGTGTAAACACACAAACTGCATCTGTAACCGTTAACTCTTTACCTGTTGTTTCTGCTTCTACACCAACAGCTGTAATTTGTTCAGGACAAAGTGTAACAATTTTTGCTTCGGGTGCTTCAACTTATACTTGGAATACAGGTCCGACAACAAGTACTATTAGTGTAACGCCGCCAATTAACACAACGTACACGGTTACCGGAACATCAGCATCAGGTTGTAATAATTCAACAGTAATAACAATTACCGTTAATCCTACACCAACTGTAGCTGTAGCGAGTCAAACTATTTGTACCGGAGGTACAGGAACATTAACTGCAAGCGGTGCTGCAACTTATACATGGAGTACAGGTTCAAATGCTACAAGCATTACTCCTTCCCCTGCATCAACAACGGTTTATACTGTTACAGGTGCAACAACAGGTTGTACAAATATTAAAACTGCAACCATTACTGTTGCGCCTGCTCCAACTGTTGCCGTTGCCAGTGCAACCATTTGCAATGGTAATTCGGTTACATTAATTGCAAGCGGTGCTACAACTTATACTTGGAGTACAGGGCCCGTATCAACTTCAATTACTGTTTCACCTACGGTAACAACTTCTTATAACGTAACAGGTGCAAACGGAACTTGTACAAATACGCAAACAACAACTGTAACTGTAAATGCTTTACCTGTTGTAAATGCTGTTGCTACCGGAACAAATTTATGTGCAGGACAAAGTGCAACACTCACTGGTTCAGGTGCAGTAACATATACATGGAACCCGGGTTCAATTTCCGGTAATCCGATCGTTGTTACGCCAGGATCTAACACAACTTATTCTTGTGTTGGAACTGGAGCTAATGGCTGTACTAATTCTTCAGCCGGACAAATTGTAATTGTTAATGCTCTACCATCTGTTACTTCAAACTCAGCAAGTATTTGCAG